>DASXOZ010000037.1 GCA_036493895.1 Candidatus Binatia bacterium
TCGGTCTTCCCGACGTCGACGGAATGGATCTGATCGGCAGGATCCGCGCCGAGTCGAAAGTTGCGATCATCGTGCTGTCGAGCCGCGGAGACGAGAAGGGCAAGGTCGAAGCTCTGGACCGGGGCGCCGACGACTACGTCACGAAGCCGTTCGGGATGTCCGAGCTCGTCGCGCGTATCACCACGGCGCTTCGACACCGGGTACAGCAGCAGGGCGCGGAGCCGCTGTTCGAGAGCGGCGATCTCAAGGTGGATCTCGTCCACCGGGTGGTCACGATCCGCGGTGAACAGGTTCACCTCTCGCCAAAGGAATACGACATCCTGCGGCTGCTCGTGTTGCATGCCGGCAAGGTGCTCACCCACAAGATGATCATCCAGGAAGTCTGGGGCACTCCCACCGACGTGCAGTACCTTCGGATCTACGTGCGCCAGCTCCGGCAGAAGCTCGAGCAGGAGCCGGAGCGACCGACGCATATCCTGACCGAGACCGGCGTGGGATACCGGCTGCGGATCGCGGACCAGTTTGCCGCCCCGCCCAGTCCGGGCTGAGCGGGACGGGAGCCCGGGGGCTGTTGCAAGCCATGCGCGATCCGCCAGTCGCACGCCCGGAAGCGACCCTGCAGCGGCGCCGCGGATGCACGCGCTGGCACGGCGCCGGCCGCAACCAGCCAGCCGCACGAACCTCGGTCCGGGGTTTCTGCGCAACCTGCTAAACTCCCCGGTGATGGACATGGACGACCTCGACATCGCGGCGCTGCGCCGTCTCGGCGGCGTCAAGTGGGCCGACTGCGACGACGGCGCGATTGCGGCGTGGGTGGCCGACATGGACTTCCCGGTCGCCGAGCCGATCGCGCGCGCGCTCTCGCAGATGCTCGAACGCTCCGACCTCGGCTACCCCGTCGCTCCGCGACCCGGCGCCCTGCCTTCGATCTTCGCCGCGCGCATGCGCGAGCGTTTCGGCTGGGACTTCGACCCCGAGCGCGTCGAAGTCGTGACCGACGTCGTGCAGGCCCTGCACCTGGCCGTCGATACGTTCAGCGAGGCGGGGGACTCGATCATCACTCCGCTGCCGATCTACCCGCCGTTCCTCGAAGCAGTCGAAGGGCAGGGAAGGGTGGCCGTGTGGCAGCGCTACGTTGCGAGCGGCGACGGTTACCGGATCGACGTTCCACGGCTTCGCTCCGAGCTGCAGCCCGCGACGCGGATGCTGCTCGTCTGCAATCCGCACAATCCGACGGGACGGGTGCTGACGACCAGCGAGCTGGCGGCGCTGGCGCAGATCGCGCTCGAGCGCGATCTCGTCGTCGTCAGTGACGAGATCCACTCCGATCTCGTGTACCCGGGCCGTGCGCACGTACCGATGGCCAGCCTCGGCAGCGAGATCGCCGCGCGTACGATCACGTTGTCGTCGGCGAGCAAGGCGTTCAACATCGCCGGTCTTCGCTGTGCCGTTGCGGTGTTCGGAACCCCCGAGCTGCAGCAGAGTTTCAACCGCATTCATCGCCACGCTCGCGGAGGCCTCGGTTCGTTCGGGCTCGCGGCGACCGCTGCCGCATGGACCGAAGGCCAACCATGGCTCGACGAAGTGCTCGCCTACCTGCAGGGCAATCGCGACCTGGTCGCCGACCACGCCGGCAGCTGCTGGCCCGGAGTCGTGCACTTTGCACCGGAAGCGACGTACCTCGCGTGGCTCGACTTTGGCGCGCTCGCGCTCGGCCGCTCCCCGCAGCGGTACTTTCTCGACAGTGCGCGCGTGCTGCTGTCGCCGGGCGAGGATTTCGGCGAGGCCGGGCGCGGCTGCGTGCGCCTGAACTTCGCAACGTCGCGGCCGATTCTTCGCGAGATTCTCGCGCGCCTCGACGGCGCGATCGAAAAGGCCGGGCAAGTCCGGTGAACGACAGGCCCAGGCGCGGCGGGCCCGGCGTCGGTCGGGCGCGGACGCGGCGCCGTCGCGGTTTTGCGTTGCAACGGCCAGCGGCATAAGCGCGGGACGAAATGGAAGAGAAGGATTTCATCGACGCCGGGCTGTACGATCCGGCCGCTCCCGACGCCGCCGGTCGCCTGGCGCTGCTAGGCTGGCTCGTCGCCAGGGGAATCACGCTCGAACAGATGACCCGGCACACAAAGGGCCTTTCCGGTCTCGCCGGCGACCTCGCGCTCAGACCCGGTCCCCGCTTTTCGCCGCGCGAGGTGGCCGAACGCGAGGCGATCGCGCTCGAAGACGTGATGACGCTTTCGCTCGCATCGGGCTTTGCTCCGGCCGATCCGGACGAGCCAACGTTCACCGAAGCGGACACGTCGGTTTTTGCAGCTTTCATGGGCGGCGCAGGAATGTTCGGCCGGGACGCGGTTCTGCGCTTCACGCGCGTCGTCGGCTCGTCGATGGCGCGCATCGCGGAGGCGGCAGTTTCGCTGTTCCAGGCCGAAGTCGAGCAGAAGCTGATCGACTCGGGCGCCTCGGAGCTCCACCTCGCCCAGCAGAACCTGACCGCAATCGAGAACCTCGGCAACGTCCGCTCGCTGCTCCACAACCTGTTCGCGGTCCACATGGAAACGGCGATACGCCGCATCCGGGAAGCCCGGCTCTCCCGCTCCCCCGACGCCGTGCGGTTCGCCGTCGGATTC
Organism: Candidatus Binatia bacterium; assembly: GCA_036493895.1. Taxonomy (NCBI): domain Bacteria; phylum Candidatus Binatota; class Binatia (SeqCode); species Binatia bacterium. Next base: position 2,625 of record DASXOZ010000037.1, read on the forward strand.
GTCGACCTCGTCGGTTTCACGACGATCACCCGCGACATCCACGCACACGAGCTCGACCTCCTCGTCAGCCGCTTCGAGAACATCGCCTACGACGTCGTCGCGATGCACGACGGGCGCCTGGTCAAGCTGATCGGCGACGAGGTGATGTTCGTGACGCGCAGCACGGAGGCGGCGTGCAGCATCGCATTGACGCTGTTCGAAAGGTTTGCGCTCGACGGAGGTGTCACGCCGCGCGGTGCAATCGCTTACGGCGACATGCTCGTGCGCGGCGGCGACTACTACGGACCGATCGTCAATCTCGCTTCGCGCGTGGCACAGATCGCCGTGCCGAACGAATTGCTGGTGACGGCGGAGGTCGCGTCCCTCGCGACCGGCGGCGCGCTATCGTTCGAGGCAGCCGGCAAACGCATGCTGAAGGGATTCGACGCGCCGATTGCGCTGATGACCGCTGCCCGCGCGAAATGATGTCGACCGCTTCGCGCCGTTGCGCGAGCTCAGGCGGCGGAGCCGCCTGCGACGCGGCCGGGCCCGCTGCCGGGGCCGCGATGCCGGCAGCTTGCAGGCGAAGTCCCGGTCCAGCGCTTGAACGCCCGCGAGAATGACGAGAGGTCCGAGAAACCCAGCAGGTAGCTGATCTCCGTAACGGGCACGTGCGGATCCCGCACGTACTGCTCGGCCAGGTCGCGCCGCACCGAAGACAGCAGCTCGGTGAAGCTCGTGTGCTCGTCGTGAAGGCGGCGCTGCAGCGAGCGCCCGCTCAGCGCCAGCGACTTCGCGATCGATTCTTCCGAGGGCGTTCCCGACGGCAGCTCGTCGATCACGGCGCGCTTGACGCGCGACACGAGGTCGTCTTCCTGCAGGCGCTTGAGCATTTCGTCGAGCACGTGGTCGTTGCTGCGCGCCAGCTCGCGGTTGGAAGCGAGAAAAGGACGCGTCGTGTCTTCGGCGTGAAACGAGAGGCGCCACTCCTCGGCAGCGAACACGAACGAGGAGTGGAAGAAGCCGTCGAGCGCCGAGCAGTCGTCGGGGCGCGGGTACGTGAACGTCACCTGCGCCGGATTCACCGTCTCGCTGAGCGAGGAGCGGCACAGGTCCACGACGACCGCGGCTCGTCCTTCCTCGATCACCCGCCGTACGGCGTCGTCGCAGCGAAGCGTGCTGCAGTACAGGTGCGTGCGGTTTTCGGCGTGCTCCAGGCGAAGCTTCACGGACGTGTTGAGGACGGCGTGGTAGCGCACGAGGCGCTCGAGCGCCGTGCGCAGGTTCGCACTGGCCATGAACACGACGGCGATGCCGTGGAAATCGGTCGCGCGGTACACCTCGGCGAATTCCAGCCCGAGGTCGGGATCGCCTGCGACTTCGGCAGCGCGGCCCCACGCGGCGATGACGCGGTCGGACGGATAGCGGGCACGGGGCTGGTCGATCAGCGCGGGGTTCAGCCCGGCGTGCTTCAGGATCGGGGCGGGATCGATGCGCCGGCGCTCGAGCACGCGAAGCAGCAGGCGGATCTCCGAAGCGAGGAAAGTCCCGATCATGGCGGCTGGCTGCGCACGAATCCGGCCCGGAGCTCCCGGGTGGGTCCCCGGCACCGGGCTGTAGGCCGGTTGGCGCCGGCGATCAAGCGTGTGGCGGGGACGGTCAAGCCTGCCTACCCCCTTGGGCCTAGCTTGTCCCTGCGCCGGCCAATGGTGGCCGCAGTCGCGAAACCCCCGTGACAACGAGAACTTGCGCGGGGCGCTCGCCGAAGGGGGCCTCGCCATGTTCGTTTCCGCTGCCACTCAGGAATTCGACCTTTCCACGGCGCTCGACGGTGCGCTGCAACCCGAGCATCGCCTGATGCTGGCCGTGCTCGAGGACGCCGTGATGACGCTTCATGCCGGCATGAACTCCCGAAACCCGATCCGCCGCCGCTGCATGCAGGAAGTGGAGGAGTGGCTGCGAAGCCGGGACAGCGACTCGCCGTTTTCGTTCGAGAGCATCTGCGAAACCCTGCACCTGGATGCCGAGTACATTCGTGCCGGGCTGCGCCAGCTCCGCCGTCAAACCGGCCTCGCGGCTCCGGGGCCGATCAGGATCCGCCGGGAGCCGGCCCGATGCCGCCGTCCGGCGCGTCCGGTGGCCGGCGTGCAGGGTTGATGGTCCGGGACGATTCTCACGTTTCTTCGCTGGCGCAGCCGGGGGTCCGGGAGTAAAACTCGCCGAGTGCGGGTTGTCCCGGGGCTGCCCCCGGCGCCCCACGGTTCCTGTCGGCTGCGGGCGCCGGCAGGAGAGGGGAGAAATCGATGGGTGTCGTTTCGACGGACGCGATCGCCGACGTCGCGCCTCCGATCGCCAGCGTCGGCGCTGTCGGCGGTGCGATTGGCGCGATCGGCAATATTGGCACTTGGAAAGACGCGCGCATCCTCGCGGCCAGCGCCGTCAAGGCGACCGACGGCTACATCGTCAGCGCGCTGTTCGACAACGTCTTCTTCATCCTGTCGCCCGTGCTCGGCGTCCTGCTGATGGCGCTGTACTCGCTGCTGTTCCCGTTCTTCCCGAACGCTCTCGGGCCGCACCACATCGGCACCCACTACGAGCATCCCGCGACGTTCTTCGTCGGCGTCCTGACGATGGCGCACCTGTTCCTGGTCTTCTTCCGCAGCCACGCCAATCCGAAGATCTTCCGACTTTATCCAGGGCGTTTCGTGCTCGCACCGGCGATGATGCTCGTCGCGATGTGGTCCTCGCTGTGGGTCACCGTCCTCATGGCCATCCTCGGAGTGTGGTGGGACGTGTATCACTCGAGCCTGCAGACGTTCGGGCTCGGCCGCATCTATGACAGCAGGAAAGGCAACGACAGCCAGCGCGGGCGTCGCCTCGACTATTTCCTGAATCTCTTCCTGTACGCCGGCCCCATTCTCTCGGGTGCGTCGTTCATGGCGCACATCGAGAGTTTCCAGAAAGCTGCGAACCCGGGCCTGCCGGCGCCGGTCTACGCGCTGTCCGGCCTGACGGCCTGGGCGCAGCAGAACGCATCGAACATCCAGCACTGGATCATCCCGGTCGGTTGCGCCTACGTGGTCTTCTACATCGCGAGCTACGCGCGAATGGCGCGGGACGGCTACACGGTGTCGCCGCAGAAAGTCGCGCTGCTGGCGAGCACGGCAGTGACTTCCGTGACGGTGTGGGGGCTCAACCCCGCAGGCACCGCGTTCCTGATCATGAACTTCTTCCACGCCTTCCAGTATTTCGGCCTGGTGTGGACGATCGAGAACGGCAACATCCAGCGCGTGTTCGGGCTGGCCGGGCGCAAGCAAGCCAAGCCGCTGGCGCTGGCTCTGTTCGTCGTCGTTCCGGCGGCCTACGGCGTCTGGTCGTGGCTGGTGCCGAACACTCTCTCGACGATCGGGAGCTTCACGATGGGGCGCCTGGCTGTGGCGTCCGTGCTGACGGTCTCGATCTGCCACTTCTGGTGGGACGGCTTCATCTGGTCGGTGCGCAAGCGTCAGGTCTGAGCGGACGCCCGTAATCCCCGGTTTTTGCAGTCACTTCGCAGGCAGCGGCAATTCGCCGCCGCCGCGCGGGCGAGCGTGCACTCCTTCGGTTTGACCTTTTGGCGTCTAATTGAATATAGTTTTCAAAATCAGAAACGGGGGGAGCCGCTCTCCCGGAGGGAACCTGTCGTGAACCTGCGCTCCATATCCTCGATGGCGTGGACCGGCCTCGTCGCGCTGGCGCTCGTTGCGCTGCCTGCCGTGCCGTCACTGGCCGACGACGCCGAAATCCGCCGCAAGCTCGAGGATCTCGAGAAGCGCCAGGCCGCAATGGCCCGCGAGCAGGCCGAGATGAACCAGGAGATGAACGAGCTGAAGGCGATGCTCGGCAACGGCGCGCCCGGTGCGAGGAAAGCGGCCGTCGCGGGTTCCCCGGCGCTACCCGCCGCAGTGACTGCGCCGGCCGATGCCTCCACGAATGTTGCGCCTGCTGCCGCCGAGGCGACTCGCGTCGACGAAGTCGAGCGCAAGCAGAACGTGATCACCGAGGAGGTGCGCAAGATCAAGGAAGCGCTCGTCGTGCCGGAGACGACGGAGCTCAAGAGCGCGTACGGGCAGGGCCCGGCAGCGTCCAAGGTCTACAGCGTCACGCGCGGAGTCTCGATCGGCGGCTACGGCGAGTACAACTACGAGGGCGTCGTCTCCGATCGAAGCGGCCAGAGTGACAAGTTCGACATGGCAAGGCTGGTCCTTTACACCGGCTACAAGTTCAGCGACCGATTCCTCTTCAACTCCGAGGTCGAGTTCGAACACGGGCTGACGGCTCGCGACGGCGACGGCGAAGTGCACGTCGAGTTCGCCAACGTCGATGCGCTGCTGGATCCTCGCATCAACCTGCGCGCCGGGTTGATGCTGATGCCGGTCGGTTTCATCAACGAGATCCACGAGCCCCCGTTCTATCACGGCAACTTGAGGCCCCCGGTCGAGGTGCAGATCCTGCCGTCGACGTGGAGCTCCGGCGGCGTCGGCGTCTTCGGCGAGCTCGCGCCGGCACTGACGTACCGCACGTACGCGGTGGTGGGCCTGGACGCCAGTGGATTCTCGGCGGACGGCATCAGCGAGGGCCGCCAGGAAGGCACCGAAAACGCGAAGAACTGGGGCTGGGTAGGGCGCGTCGACTACAATCCGATCGCGATGCTGACGATCGGCGGATCGGCTTACGTCGGCGATTCGGGACAGGGGCACAGCTATGGCAATTCGGTCAGCGGGCTGCGCAAGGCCGACGTGTTCACGCAGGTCTACGAGACCCACGCGCAGCTTCGCACCCACGGCCTGGAGCTGAGGTTGCTCGGCGCCTGGGTCGACGTCGGCGACGCGCTGGCGCTCAGCCTCGACGAGAACATCAATCCGGGCGTCGTCGACCCGAAGTCGCCGAGCCGGCCGGTAGCCGGTCGCCAGTTCGGCTGGTACGGCGAAGCCGCGTACGACGTGATGCCGCTGCTGCGGCCCGACTCGGGACAGTACCTGGCGCCGTGGCTGCGCTACTCGCGGATCGACACCCAGAGCCAGGTGCCGTCGGGCTTCACGTCCGATCCTCTCGGCGACTACGACGTCTTCGAGGTCGGTCTCGACTACAAGCCGGTGCCCCAGCTCGTCTTCAAGGTGGACTACCGCAACCAGGATCCCCATCACGGCAAGCTTCCCGATGAAGTGCACGTCGGAGCGGGATTTGCGTACTGAGCGAACCGCAGGCTTCGGCTTCGAGGCGGTCGTGCTCGCCACCATCGCCACGATCGCGACGTTCGCCGCGCTCGCGACGCCGTGCCCGGCCAGGATTTTCCTCGCGCGCGACGAAGCGCTCAAGCTCGCGTTCCCCGACGCCGACCGCGTCGAGACGCGCGACGTGATCCTGACCGTGGAGCAGCACAAGAAGATCGAAGCGCTGGCCGCGGCGCCGCTGGATTCGGACCTGGTGACGATCTATGTCGGCTGGAAAGGCACGACGCCCGCGGCGTACGCGATCTTCGACACGCACACGGTGAGGACCTTTCCCGAGACGTTCCTCGTCGTGATCTCTCCCGAAGGAGCCGTCGTGGCCACGCACATCCTGGCTTTCCACGAGCCGGAAGAATACATGCCCAGCCCCCGCTGGCTGGCGACATTCAAGGACAGGAAACTCGGGGACGACCTCAAGGTCGGCAGCGGCGTCGTCGCGATCACCGGGTCGACGCTGTCGACCCATGCCGTCACCTCGGGCATCCGCCGCGTGCTGGCCGTCTGGAACGTCGTCATCGGAGGCAAGTAAGCGATGCGGTTCGTCGTTACCGGAGAGTGGACGCGCAACCATCTCCTCAAGTCGATCGTCTGGTGCTTCCTCGGCTACACGCTGCTGCTGTGGATCAGCAACTTCGGGATGTACTTCTCGAAGATGACGCTCGCGCCGGGATCGGTCGTCGATTACTACCTCGGCAACGACGCGGCTTTTCTGCAACCGCGCACCTTGCAGGGCATGCTCGAAGTGCTGCACATGCACGCGTTCGCGATGGGCATCCTGTTGCTGACGCTGACGCACCTGCTGCTGTTCGTGCCGATCCCGATGCGCGCCAAGGCGTGGGGAATCTGCACGGCATTCGTCTCCGGAGTCGGTGACGAGCTGGCGGGCTGGGGCGTGCGCTTCGTCAGTCCGCACTTCGCGATCGTCAAGGTCGGTTTCTTCGTGCTCATGCAGAGCGTGCTGCTCGTGCTGATGGTCCTGGTCGTGCGCGCGCTGCTGTTCGACCAGCCGAGTGCCTACACCGAAGGCGATCCGGAAGCACAGGCGGAATTCGAAGAATGAACCTCGCGCCGTGGCGCGCGGTGGACGGGGCAGCCGCGCGCGGACTGGCTCGAGCGGCTTTCGTCGCGACGGCCACTCTCTTCGCCATCTCTTCATGCGCGACGCTGGCCGGAGCGGCCGTCGCACGCCAGGGCCAGGTCGTCATGGGCACGGTGCTGACCGTGACCGTCGTGGCGAACGATCGCGACGAGGCCGAATCGCTCGCCGCCGCGTCCATCGACGAAGCAAGGCGCTGGGACGAGGCACTGACGATCTGGCGTGAGAGCGGCGAGCTCGCGCGGCTGAACCGCGCTGCGGGCAGCGGCGACATTGCCGTTGGCTCGCGGTTGCGCTTCGGGCTCGCGTCGATGCTCGAATACGCCGCCGAGACCTCCGGCGCATTCGAGCCCGAGGTCGCGATCCTTCCCGATCGCGGAGACCCCGCGACCGTGCTGCGCGGAATCGCCCACACGTTGCACCTCTCGCCATCGACGGCATCGCTCGAGAAGGGCAGCGCGCTCGATCCCGGCGCGATCGGCAAGGGGCTCGCGCTGGATGCCATCGTGGAAATGCTCGAGGCCCACGGCATTGGTTCGGCGTTCCTCGATTTCGGCGGGTCGAGCCAGACGGCCGTCGGCGTGTCGCCCGGAGACCCGCGGGGTTGGACGGTGGCAGTCGCTTCGCTCGGCGCGACGCCTCACGGCGTGCTGCGCCTGCGTGACGAGTCGGTGTCCACCTCTGTCGCCGGCGCCGCCGACACCAAGCCGATCCTCGACCCGCGCAGCCGGATGCCGGTGCCGGCGCCGCGCCTGGCAACCGTGAGGTGCCGCTCGGCGGCGGCGGCCGACGCGTGGTCCACCGCGCTCGTCGTGCTCGGCCCGGGCGGGATGGCCGCGGCACGGGCCCGCTCGGTCGAGTCTCTCGTGGAGGGTGGCTCCGGAACCGCGGTCTCCCCGGGGATGGGCCTCATCCGGGGAAAACCCAGGGAAAAACACGCGGGAAAGGACTGAGATTCCGGGGATGTAAGATTTTAGTTGAAAACGAAAATCAAATTCCCCATACTTGGGTCAGCCGGAGAAGCGGCCCTCGGCACCTCGGCACCTCGGAAAAAGAGACATGATCGTTTGTGAATGCACAGGTACCAGCGACGCGGAAATCCGCCGCATTGCGCGCCGTGGCGCCACCCGCGTCTCCCAGGTGACCGCCGTCTGCGGAGCAGGAGGCTGCTGCCAGAGCTGCCGTCCCGCCATCGCCCGCATCCTCAAGGGCGCCGCCGTCGCCAGGGCCGAAGCCTCGGCCGAGGCGGCCACCCCTGCCGACGATCTCGCCGTCGCCGTCTGATTCCACTGCGCCCCGCCAACTGCGAGTTGCGACCTGCGCGAGCACTTCGCGCCGAACATCCGCGCGCTTCCTCGTCAGCCTGAAATCGCCTTGCGGATCCCCCCGCTGACGAGCACCGTCACGTCTGCCAGCGCCTGCGGCAACTGCCACGCCGTCGCGCAAGCGAGGTAGCGCGGCGTCCACTCCGGATCGAACTTGTTCTTGTAGCGGCGCAGCCCTTCGAAGTTGTAGAAGTGCTCGCCGTAGCGGTAGACGAGTCGGCCGGCAGCGGCCCACAGCGTTCCGGGCGCGTACTCGTCGAGTCCTGCGAGCGGCGCCATGCCGAGGCTGAACCACTTGTAGTTGCTGTCGCGGCCCCAGAGCATCAGCGACGTGAACAGGTAGTCCATCAGCCCGTTGGGCGAGTCCCTCGTGTAGCGCATCAGGTCGATCGTCAGCTCTTCGGCGGTGCCGCCGAGCCAGAGGTTCGCGAACGCGCACAACTTGTCGGCCCGTTCGACGACTGCGCACGGGTTTTCCGACACGTACGCTTCGTCGAAGAAGCCGAGCGAGAATCCCTTCTCGGCGGCCGCTTTTTCTTCGAGCCATTCGTCGGAGATCTGCCGCAGCTCCGGAAGGCGCCGCGCAACCTCTTCCTGCGGCATCAGGCGGAAGCGATAGCCGTCGCGCTCGAGGTTGCGGCGCACGCGGCGGAACTCGCTTCCTTCCTTGCCGTCCAGTGCGAACGCCGCAAGGTCCACGCGCGCTTCCTCGCCGAGCTTGAACAGCGACATCCCGAGATCGAGGTACAGGTCGATGCGCCTCGAGCCGATCTCGTAGAAAATGCAGCGTGCGTCGAAATCGTCCGCGAGGCTCTGGAAGCTCCACAGGAGGTCGGACCACTCTTCCTCGGGACCGACCGGGTCTCCCATCGTGACCCACGATCTCCCGTTGACGCCGTACATCAGGAACGCCGTGCGCGTCTGGTTGAACAACAACACCTTGTCGCGAAGCATCGCCAGGTTTCCACTGGTGCCGGACGTCGTCGCGATCACGCGGCGCGCGTCGTCGAGGTCGGCCTGGGCCGGAAGCTGGGGCTGTACTCGCGCTGCGCGCAGCAGCCGCAGCACCGCGAACACGAGCAGCACGACGCTGGTGCCGACGCTCGCACGCATCCAGCGGGGCGCGTGCGCGTGCAGCGCGAACTCCCACCACAGCTCCTTGCGGTAGTGCACGCTCTCGAACGCGACGAAGCCGAGCGCCACTGCGGTCAGCGATGCGACGAGCACCGCCGCGACCCACGGAGCGGTCAGAGGCTCGTTGAGCAGCGCGGACTTCCGGTAGAAGCTGTCGCGCCCGAGGCGGAGCGCGGCGAGCAGCACGAGCAGGAACGCGGCCAGCTCGATGTGGGCGGCCGCCAGGATCGCGGAGATGGCGCCGAGGGCCAGTGCCCAGCTGCCGAAGCGAAGCGCCGCGTCGAGGCGTCGCTGCAGGCTGTGCGCGACGAGAAGCAGCAGGGTGCCGGCAATGCTCGCGGTAAAGTGTGCGAGCTCGATGATCGGCAGCGGCAGCAGCGCGCCGAGAGTCCGGAACCGCGAGTTGATCGGCGGCTCGGCGCCCGCGAACAGCAGCGCGACACCGCCGGCGAACGAGCCGATGGCGAGCCACGACGGCGCGATGGAGGCGATGCCCTGGACGGCCGGCGCGAGCACGCCGCCGATGGTGCGCCGCTGGCGTTTTGCCTCGTGCCACAGCAGCAGCAGCGAGCCGGCCCCGAGCGGAACCAGGTAGTAGCAGACGCGGAAGACCAGCACGCTGGCCAGGATCGCTGCGTTCGTCGCTCCCTTGCCCGCAAGCAGAAGGAGCATCATCGACTCGAGGATTCCGAGGCCGCCGGGGACGTGGCTGATGAGGCCGACCACGGTCGACAACAGGTAGCACGCGAGGAACGGTGCCCAGCCGATGGCGAGCGTCGACGGCATCACGCAGTACAGCGCGCTTCCCGCCAGTCCCCAGTCGAAGATGCCGCAGACGATCTGTGCACTGACGATGTCGGGTGTCGGAAGCGACAGCTCGATGCCGCGGATGCTCAGCGGGGTGCGGCGGATTGCCGACCATCCGAGCAGCGCGAGCACCGGCGCAGCGAACACCAGCGCGAGGTAACGCGTGTCGTGCATCTCCGGCAGGAAGCGCACCGGCGGAAACGCGGCAGGCTCGATGAGGAACACGATCGCGGCCAGCGACAGGAATCCGATCCAGAATCCCGTCGTGCAGAACACGATGATGCGCGCGATGTCGGCCGCCGGTACTCCCCACGACGAATAGAGCCGGTAGCGGATCGAGCTTCCGGCCAGGTTGCCGAAGCCGACGTTGTGGCCGACCGAGTAGCTGATGAACGACGTCAGCGCCGTTCGCGTCCAGCCGAGGTGGCTGCGCACGTAGACGCCGGCCAGCGTGTCGTAGCCCGTGAGCGCGAAGTAACCGCCTGCCGACAGCAGCAGGCACAGGAGGATCTGCAGCGGCGGCAGCGTCGACATCGACGCGCGCAGGTCCTCGTAGTGGTACTCGCGCATCGCATCGCGAACGGCCCACGCGGCCGCCGCGACGATGACGAGGCTGGCTGCGACGCCGATCACGCGGCGCACACGGGTGCCGAAGATCATCGGGTGCGGAGCATCCATGGCGAATTCGGCGGCGGCGGCGGCGCGAGCCCGGCACCGGAGCCGGTTCCACGCCGACTGGCGTGTGCGCGAGCAGGCCGGCGTCCCGCCGGCCCCTTTCTCACGCGAGTCCCCGCCGTCGCAGCATCGGCAATTATGCGGTTGCCGCTCTGCAGAGGCGAAAGCCTGTGATGCGTCTCGCCCGGGGAAGGGGCCGATGGCGAGGGCGATGGGGCCCACGCGAGCATCGTGGGAGTCGCCTTCGAAAACGTCAGTTGCCCGCGCACAAAAGATAAGGTGGGTTACGCAGGATGACGGCGTACTCAGGATCGATCCGGCTTCGACGCGCGATCGGGAAGCCGGCCGCGTGCATCGGCCTGGTGCTCGCGCTGCTGTCGGGCTGCGGGGGCGGTGCCGCCGAGCCGGCGCTCGATACCGGAAGGCTCGGCAGGATCGACCTGCGCCCGGCCACCGGGCCGTCGCGTGGCCTGGTGTTCCTGTTCTCGGGCGCCCAGGGGTGGGGTGCCCGAGAAGTTGCCGCCGCCACCGTCCTGTCGAGCCGCGGCGCGATCGTGATCGGTGTCGATCTTCCCCAGTACCGTGCGGCCCTCGACAAGCACGACGGCGAATGCCTGTACCTCCTGAGCGAGATCGAAGCGCTCAGCCAGCAGGTCCAGCGCCAGCTCGGCGTCGAGCGCTACTTCTCTCCGATCATGGCCGGACTGGGTGAAGGCGGCACGCTGGTGACGGCCGCGCTGGCCCAGACTCCGGATGCGACCGTGGCCGGGTCCGTGGCGGTCGATCCCACCGAGACGCTGCGCACGCGGCTGCCGCTCTGCGAGGGTGCGACGTTCTCCAAAGGCCCCTCGGGCTTCCGCTACGCCGCTGCGGAGTCGTTGCCGGGATTCCTGTCGATCGGTTTTTCGCCCGCGGCCGATGCCGCCGGTCGCAGCCACATTCTGGCGATCCAGAAGGACGGCCCCGGCATCCAGGTCGATCGCGACGAGGCGGGGGCGACCAAGCCGCTGGCAGCCGCCGAAGACGCGACGAGCCTGCTCATCGAGCTCGTCACGGCGCACCTTGCCGAGCCGCAGCCTGCGCACGCCGCTGCGGCCTACGTCGTCGAAATGCGCTCGAAGATTCAGGCTGCGCCACTGGTCATCATTCTTTCCGGTGACGGAGGATGGAGGGACCTCGACAAGACCATTGCCGGCAGCCTTCACGATCGCGGGCTGAACGTCATCGGCTGGGACAGCCTGCGCTACTTCTGGAACGAAAAGTCTCCCGACGACCTTGCCAAGGATCTCGCCGACGTGGTCACGAGCTACAGCCGCGACTGGCAGGCTCCGGCCGTGGCGCTCGTCGGCTACTCCTTCGGCGCCGACGTGATTCCGTTCGCGTACAACCGCTTCGACCAGCCGACGCGCGATCACATCAAGATGCTCTCGCTGCTCGGCCTGTCGGACGCTGCGGATTTCGAGATCCGCGTCACCGGATGGCTCGGAGGCAAGTCCTCCGACAAGGCGCTGCCGCTGCGCAACGAGATGGCGAAGATCCCGCCTGCGCTGATCCAGTGCTTCTACGGAGAGGAAGAAGACGACAGCGGGTGCCCCGCGCTGGATCCGACGAAGATCGAAGTCATCAAGACCCAGGGGGAGCACCATTTCGACGGCAACTACGAGGCGCTGGCCGGCCGCATTCTCGCCGGCCTCGCGCGCCGCGGCGTCGGACTGGCCCTGACGCCGCCACCGTTTCCGGGGTCACCCGCGCCGGCCGCGCCGTCGCCCGAATCGGTTGTGGCGTCGCCGCCCGAATCGGCTGTGGCGCCGCAGCCCGGAGCGGCCGTGGCGCCGCCGCCCGGATCGCCCGCGCCGCCCAAGCCGTAAGCTTACAGGTCGCGCAGCACGCGCTTGAGCACTTTGCCTGTCGGATTGCGCGGCAGCTCGTCGAGAAAGACGATGTCGCGCGGCACCTTGTAACGCGCGAGGTGTTCCTTGACGTACAGTTTCAGCTCCGAGTCGGTGATCGAACCGTTGTTCTCGCTGACGACGTAAGCCTTGAGCCTCTGCCCGAACTCGTCGTCCGGCACGCCGATGACCGCCGCTTCGCGCACCGCCGGATGGTCCGACAGCAGATCCTCGACTTCGCGCGGGAAGACGTTCTCGCCGCCCGAGATGATCATGTCGTCGTCACGGCCGTCGACGAACAGCAGCCCGTCGTCGTCGAAGTGCCCGACGTCGCCGCTGGACATCAGGCCGTCGATGACTTCCTTGTTGCCGCCGCCGGTATAGCCGTCGAACTGGTTGTCGTTGGCGACGAAGATGCGGCCGATGACTCCTGTGCCGACGGGGCATCCTTCCGGGTCCAGGATCCGTACCCTGGTGCCGCGGGGCGGACGGCCGGCGGTTCCAGGCGCGGCACGCAGCTCGTCGGGCATCGCGATGCTGGCCTGGGCGACCTCGGTGGAGCCGTAGAAATTGTAAACGTGATCGCCGAACGTGTTCATCCAGCGCAGCGCCAGCTCACCGGGAAGCGCCGAGCCGCTGGCCGCGACGACGCGGAGCGAGCGGCAGTCGTAGCGGCGGATCACGTCGTCTTCGAGAGCGCAGATTCGCTGCATCATCACCGGGACCACGGCGAGCACCTGCGGCTTGTGCTCGTGGATCGTCTTCAGCGTGTCCTCGGGGTCGAAGCGGTTGCGCATCACGATCGTGTTCGAGAGCATCGAACCGAGCAGCAGGTGAGCGCCGCCCCACGAGTGGAATGCCGGCGCGGCGACGTAGGACTTCTCGCCGACACGGAGCGGCATGCGGCCGAGCAGCCCGACGAGCGAATCGAGGCCGGTGCGACGCGCCTGGCGCCGCGCGCCCTTGGGCGTGCCGGTCGTTCCGGAAGTCAGGATGGTCATGCGGCCGTGCTTCGGCGGCGGCTCGACCTCGGCGGCGCTGTGCATGCGCACGAGGTCGTCCATCGTCGTGATGCCGTGATCGGCGCTCGACAGCGTGAGGATGCGCGTGCGATCTCCGGCGCCCTTCTCGATGATCGGCAGGAACTCTTCGTCGAACATCACGACACTGCAGCCCTCGCGCTCGAGGACCTCGTGCAGCTGCGGGGCGGCAAAGCCGGTGTTGATCAGCAACGCGTTCGCGCCGAGCTTGTTCAGCGCGACCGTCGCTTCGACGAAACCTCGATGGTTGCGCGCGTAAAGCCCGACCGCTTCGCCGCAGCGCACGCCGGCCGACGCGAGCCCGCGCGCGATCGCGTTGGTGCGCGCCTCGATTTCGCCGAACGTCATCGGCGGCCCCACTTCGTCGACGAGGCCGACGTCTGCGGGGCGCCTCGCTGCGGAAGAGGCAAATCCGGCAGCCGGCATCGAGCCGTACTTGCCGGCGAACTTTGCCAGGCCGCCGAGGAAGGTCGGTCGCAGGATCCCGGCTGCGCCGAGAACTTCGAATACTTCGAGGAAGCGGGCGACGGAGCCGCCCTGCCCGGTACCGCGCAGGCTCATCCGGCGCTTCCTACGCGAGCCACGCGAACAAGGGAACAGGGGGCGCGTGCCGGGCCGCTGCGGCTCCAGGACCCATTCGCAGTTTCCGCGCGTTTTTCGGGGACCTCCCGGCGGCGGGGCGGGAGTTTGATCGCCCCGCAGTCGTCTGTTATGCACGCTGGCTCGGTTGTTCACCACCCGGCCCTTTAAGGTAAGGGGTCGTAGTTCAGTCGGTTAGAACGCTGGCCTGTCACGCCAGAGGTCGCGAGTTCGAGTCTCGTCGGCCCCGCCACTTTCTTACCGGGTCGTGGGACAACGAATAGGTGCATATGCAGCAGAAGGTCACCAGAAGCCTGACGGTCGAAGAGGCGCTTGCCGCGCGCCAGTGGTACCTCATCGACGCGGACGGGCAGGTGCTCGGTCGCCTGGCCACGCGGGTCGCCGGGATTCTTCGGGGCAAGCACAACCCGGCTTTCACCCCCCACGTCGATTGCGGCGACTTCGTCGTCATCGTCAATGCGGACAAGATCCGCATCACGGGCAACAAGGCCCGGGGCAAGATCCATTACACGCACTCCGGCTATCCCGGAGGCACCAAGGCGCGGTCGGCCGGAGACATCCTGGCCAACGATCCGGCCAAGCTCGTCCGCCAGGCCGTCGTCGGCATGCTGCCGCGCAACCGCCTGGGCAGGCAGCTGGCCACCAAGCTCAAGATTTACGCCGGCGTCGAGCATCCCCACGTCGCCCAGCAGCCCCACCAGCTCGCGGTCTGATCGCCGCGCGGGAATCGACCATGGCACTTACGACCGACAACTCCCTGGCAACCGGCAAGCGAAAGTGCGCGATCGCGCGGGTCTGGGTGCGCCCGGGCGGCGGCAACATCTCGATCAACGGCCGCCAGATCGAAGACTACCTGCCGCGGCCTACGCTGCGCATGATCATCGCGCAGCCGTTCGAGCTGATCGGCAGGCCGACGGGCTACGACGTGCGAGTCACCGTCACCGGAGGCGGCGTCGCCGCGCAGGCAGGCGCGATCCGCCACGGCATCTGCCGCGCGCTCGTGGATGCAGAGCCCGAGCTTCGGCCGGCGCTCAAGCGCGCCGGGTTCCTCACGCGCGATTCGCGCGTGGTCGAGCGCAAGAAGTACGGCCGCCACAAGGCCCGCAAGCGTCCGCAGTACTCGAAGCGATAATCGCCGGGAGTCGATGATGAAAGCCACGCTCGTACGAGTGGCCGTCGTCGGTGCGACAGGCTACTCGGGAGCCGAGCTCGTCCGACTTCTCTCGCGCCACCCCAACGTCCGGATCGAAGTCGTCACTTCGGAGCAGGCCGCCGGCCGCTCCCTCGGTGACGTGCATCGAACGCTCGGCTTTCTCGGGCTCGAGCTCGAGGCCGTCGACGCCGGCGGCATCGCCCCGCGCGTCGATTTCGCGTTCACGTGCCTGCCGCACGGTGCCTCGACTCCCGTCGTCCAGACGCTGGTGGACAAGGGCGTACGGGTGATCGACGTCGGCGCGGACTTCCGCTTCCGCGACCTCGACGTCTACGCGAAATGGTACGGCGAGCACGGTGCGCCGCAGCTTGCTGCGCAGGCGGTCTACGGCCTGGTCGAGCACGCCCGGGAGAACATCGCCGGTGCACGACTGGTCGCCAATCCCGGCTGCTACCCGACGAGCGCACTGATGCCGCTTCTTCCGCTGGCACGCACTATCCGCGGCCCGGTTGTCGTCGACTCGAAGTCGGGCACGAGCGGCGCGGGCCGTGCCGCCAAGGTCGACCAGCTCTTTGCCGAGGTCACCGAAAACATCCGCCCGTACAGCGTCGGCAAGCACCGGCATCAGCCGGAGATCGCCGAGCACCTTTCCTTCGCGGCAGCGCAAAGGCACAGCGTGCTGTTCACGCCTCAGCTGCTGCCGATCGCGCGCGGCATCCTGACGACCACCTACGTGGACGTCGCCGAGGGAACCGACGTCGGTGCGCTTCTTCACGCGGCGTACGACGGCGAGCCGTTCGTGCGCCTTCTCGAAGGCGGGGCGATGCCCGAGCCGCGCTCGGTGCGCGGAACCAACATGGTCGAGATCGCCTGGGTACGGGACGCGGAGAGCGGTCGCGTGGTCCTCCTGTCGGCAATCGACAATCTCGGAAAAGGCGCGGCAGGGCAGGCAGTCCAGAACCTGAACTGCATGATCGGCGTCCCCGAAACGACCGGTCTCGAGCTTCTCCCCGCGCTCCCTTAGCGGGTCTCCAGGCAGGCACCCGCGAGCCGCCGTCGGGCTTCGGGCCGCGGGTTGGAGAGCTTGTACGGGCCGGCGCGGTCAGTAGACTCGCGGCGTGTTCGAGACGGCAGACATCGCGCACGAGATCGACAAAGAGGCATGGAAGCAGAAGGAGCCGGAGCTGCGCGAACAGCTCCTGGCCGCCCAGATGGAGCTGCTGCGCCAGAAGCGGTTTCCGGTGCTCATCGTCATTGCCGGCGTCGAAGGGGCCGGCAAGAG
Organism: Candidatus Binatia bacterium; assembly: GCA_036493895.1. Lineage (NCBI taxonomy): Bacteria > Candidatus Binatota > Binatia (SeqCode) > Binatia bacterium. Next base: position 18,875 of record DASXOZ010000037.1, read on the forward strand.
CGAGACGGTGCATCTGCTCAACGAGTGGATGGATCCGCGCCACATCCTCACGCACGGTTTCGATGCGGAGGCCGACGAGGAGCGCGAGCGTCCTTACCTGTACAGGTTCTGGCAGAGGCTGCCGCCGAAAGGGCGCATCGGGATTTTCGTCGGCGCCTGGCACAGCCGCCACATCCTCGACCGCGCATTCGGCCGCAGCTCCGGCGCCGAGTTCGACGGCGCGATCGCCGGCGTGCAGCGATTCGAAAAGATGCTGACCGACGAAGGCGTGCTGCTCGTCAAGTTCTGGTTCCACCTGACGCGCGAGCAGCAGAAAAAGCGCCTGCGCGACCTCGAATCGAAGAAGGCGACGCGCTGGCGCGTCGGTCCGGGCGAATGGGACCTGTTCGATCGTTACGACGATCTGGCCAAGGCCTCCGAGCACTACATTCGCAAGACGTCGACGGCGCAGGCGCCGTGGTACGTCGTCAACGGCAGCGATCCGCGCTACCGCGCGATGACGGTCGGCACCACGCTGCTCGGCACGATGCGAACGCGTCTCGAAGTGAAAAGCGGGCCGGTCGCTCCGGAGCCTCCGCCGCTCGTGCCGTCGGTGGACGGCAACAACGTCATCCGCTCGCTCCAGCTCGCCCGGCCGATGGCCGAAGACGAGTACGCGCGTTTGCTCGAGAAGTGGCAGGGCAGGCTCAACCTGCTGTCGCGGGAGCCCGCATTTCGAAGGATGTCCGTCGTCGCAGTGTTCGAAGGCAACGACGCGGCAGGCAAGGGCGGTGCGATCCGCCGCGTCACCGCGGCGATCGACGCGCGCCGCATCCGTCCCGTCCCGGTCGCCGCGCCGACCGACGAAGAGAGAGCCCAGCCCTACCTGTGGCGCTTCTGGCGCCAGCTTCCGCATCGGGGGCGCATCGCGATCTTCGATCGCAGCTGGTACGGCCGCGTGCTGGTCGAGCGCGTCGAGGGTTTCTGCCCGGAAGAGGCGTGGATGCGCGCGTACGGCGAGATCAACGACTTCGAGGTCGCGCTGGTTTCGGCGCGAACGGTGCTCGTCAAGTTCTGGCTGGCGATCTCCAAGGAAGAGCAGCTGCGCCGGTTCCAGGAGCGCGAGGAGATTCCTCACAAGCGCTTCAAGATTACCGACGAAGACTGGCGCAACCGCGAGAAATGGGACGCCTACGAGCAGTCCGTCTGTGACATGGTCGACCGCACCTCCACCGAGGAGGCGCCGTGGACCCTCGTCGAGGCCGACAACAAGCTGCATGCCAGGATCAAGGTGCTGAAGACTCTCTGTCGCGCCATCGAGCGCGGCATCAAACACGCCGGCTAGCAGGTTTGCGGAACGACGCCGGGCCGACGGGAGGGGTTTCCCGCAGCCTGTACTCGTCACTCTCGCGCGAAAACTCTCCGGACGGGGGCTTTACAGCCGCCGCGCATGCTGCATATGTCGGCCGCGGCGCGGGCAAGGCTGCCTGCGACCCGATTCGGCCGTCGTCATCGCGGCGGCCAAGGGAGTTTTCGTGATGACAAGATTTGCGACGGTTTTCTGCACCGTTTCCCTCGTACTGTGTGCGGCGACACAGGCGTCCGCAGTTTGCGGCGACGTCAACGGCAGCGGAACGCTGACGGCGGGCGATGCCCTGGCCGTGCTCAAGGCTTCGGTAGGCCAGTCGGTCAACCTTCAGTGCAGCGGGGCAGGCGGGCCCCTGAAGACAGGACAGACGACCTGCTACGACCAGGCCGGCGGCCAGATCGCCTGCGACGATTCCGGTGAGGACGGCCAGCTTCAGAAAGGAGCCGCGCGCTCGTACACGGACAACGGCGACGGGACGATCACCGACAACGCCACCGGTCTCACGTGGGAAAAACTGTCGGACGACGGCAGCATCCATGACAAGGACAACACCTACACCTGGAACAACGCGCTCGGGAAAGTGGCCTCGCTCAATGCGGGCAATTTTGCAGGCCACAACGACTGGCGCCTGCCGAACCTCGACGAGCTTCAGACGCTGATGATGGTCGGAACCTCGCAGCCGGCCATCGCCAGCCAGTTCCGCACCGCCTGCTCTGCCGGATGCAGCGTCACGACCTGCAGCTGCACGACCTCCGACTGGTACTGGAGCTCGACCACCTACGTGGACACCACCAGCGAGGCTTGGTTCATCGACTTCACCAACGGCTATACGGACACGGACACGAAGACCGACAATCTCAATTTCGCACGCGCGGTACGCGGCGGATCCTGATCCTGTCCGCGGAGTCGCGGGTGCGCGGCAGGCGGTGCAGATGCGCAGCGAGGGCGGCGGCGAGGCTGCAGGAGCGGCCGGTGCACCGCGTCGAGCCGCTGTGCCGCGAGCCGGAGCTTCCTGCGTGCGTCGCGCGGTCCTGCGCGAGTGGCGGCGCTCTCAGGTGACCTGATTCACTGCAGGGTGCGCACTGTCACCACTTCGGCAGAGCCAGTGGCGCCTGTGGGGGAGAGAGGAAGGATTTTTCCGGGTTTCCCACTAGGCCGTCGAAAACGGCCGCTGCTAGCATCGTCTCCGCGAATGACTGCAGGACACCCGCCACCGGAGGCTGCCATGGGCACTGGCATCGGACATTCCGTTTCGGATCTTTCGTCTACCCCCGATCGGCTCACCGTCGCGGATCGGGCCGCCGCTGCGCTGCTGGCGAGGGCTTTGCGCGACGCCGCACTGCGCATCGTGCTTTGGGACGGCACCGAACTGTCCGAGGCCCGACCCGGCGACGGGCTCACGGTGCGCATCCATTCGCGTCGCGCATTGTTCCGATTGATCTTGAACCCTCAGCTCAACTTCGGCGAGTGCTACGCCGAAGGATCCCTCGATGTCGAGGGTGCCTTGCCGGATGCCGTGTGTGAGCTGTTTCGCGCCACGGGAGAGCCGCGCGGAGTGGCCCATGCGATCGACTGCACGCTCGACCAGATCCACCGGATCGATCCGTCCCGCTCGCGCGACAACGTCCACCACCACTACGATCTCGGCAACGAATTCTACAAGCTCTGGCTCGACTCGCAGATGGTCTACACCTGCGCGTACTTCCCGACGACCGATGCGACGCTGGAGCAGGCCCAGACAGCCAAGCTCGACCACGTCTGTCGAAAGCTGCGGCTCGGGCCCGGCGAACGCGTCATCGAGGCCGGCTGCGGCTGGGGCGCGCTCGCGCTGCACATGGCCGAGCACTACGGCGTCACGGTGCGCGCATTCAACCTTTCGCGCGAGCAGGTCGCGTACGCACGGGACCTGGCCATGCGCAAGGGTCTGGCCGGCCGCGTCGAGTTCATCGAGGACGACTACCGGGCTGCGCACGGGCGCTGCGACGCCTTCGTCTCGGTCGGCATGCTCGAGCACGTCGGCCTGCGCAGCTACCGCGATCTCGGCCACCTGATCCGCCGCGTGCTCGCTCCCGACGGTCGCGGTTTCCTTCACACCATCGGCCGCCACCGGCCCGCGCCGATCAACGCGTGGATCCGCCGCCGCATCTTCCCCGGTGCCTACGTGCCTTCGCTGCAGCAGATGATGGAGATTTTCGAGCCGAACGGGCTGGTGGTGCTCGATGTCGAGAACCTGAGGCCCCACTACGCGCGGACGCTCGAGCACTGGCTGGCGCGCTACGAACGGTCGCTTCCCGAGATCCGGCGCATGTTCGACGAGAGGTTCGTCCGCACGTGGCGCCTGTACCTGGCAGGGTCGGTGGCGGCGTTCCGCGTCGGATCGATGCAGCTCTTCCAGGTGCTCTTCGCGGGTCCTGCCGTCTCGTCGGTGCCGCCCACTCGCGCCGACATCTACGCGGCGGGCTGACGATGATGCGCTGCGACGTCCTCGTCGTCGGCGGCGGGCCGGCCGGCTCGACCTGCGCGCGTGCGCTCACGCGGGCCGGGATCGACGTCATCGTTGCCGACAAGGCGAAGTTCCCGCGCGACAAGGTCTGCGCCGGCTGGATCACGCCGGCGGTCGTCCATGAGCTGGAGCTGGACCTGGGCGAGTACGCGCGCGGCCGGACTCTCGATGCGGTACACGGCTTTCGCATCGGCCGCATCGGCAACCGCATCCACGAGCACCGCTACGTCCGGCCGATGAGCTACGGGATTCGTCGCTGCGAGCTGGACCATTTCCTGCTCGAGCGCAGCGGAGCGCGCCTCGTGCAGGGCGTGAAGGTCGATGCGATCGAGCGAAGGGCAGGACGCTGGAAAGTCGGCGGAATCGAGGCGGATGTTCTCGTCGGAGCCGGCGGTCACTTCTGTCCGGTCGCACGAGCGACGGGCAGCATGTCGGATGCGGCGGTCATCGCGGCCGAAGAAGCCGAGTTCGTTTTCGACGAAGCCGCGAGCGGCGGCTGCGCGGTCGAAGGCGGAGTTCCCGAGCTCTACTTCACGCAGGACCTGACGGGTTACGGCTGGGCTTTCCGCAAGGGACCGATGCTCAATATCGGCCTCGGCGTGCGCTCGGGCGCGGGTGCCGGCGGCGCCGGCCTGCGCCGGCGCATCGAGGATTTCCTCGCGTGGCTCGTGCGCGAAGGCCGCATCGGCCGCGTGCCGGAAGCGCGGATGAAGGGCCACGCCTACGTGCTCGAGCCCGACAGCCGGCGCACGCGCTTTGGTGGAGGCTTCGTTCTCATCGGAGATGCGGCGGGCCTGGCGTGCGACCGCAGCGGGGAAGGCATCCGCACCGCGGTCGAGTCGGCGCTGATGGCTGCGCACACCATCCACGATGCGCTCGGCCGCGGCGAAGTCGGGGCCGACGCTCTCGCGTCCTACGGCACCGCGCTCGCGCGCCGCTTCGGCGCCGCGGCGGACCCTTCGCGTCTTCTCCCGGAGAAGCTGCGCCGCAACATCGCGGCAACCCTGATGACGAGCGGCTGGTTTTCCCGCCGGATCCTGCTCGAGCGCTGGTTTCTTCACGCGCACGACGATGCTCTGCCGGTGTGGCCGCCTCCCGCAGTGGCCTCGGCAGTGCTGGAGCATTCGCGCGCCGCGTGAGGGATACGTTCGGCGTCCGTCCGTGCGAAGAAGAAGTGCGGCGTCGTCATGCCGCCCGAAAAGACAGTGCGGCTCAGCCCGCGATCATCCTCAGCAGCTCGTCGATCTTGACCGGCTTGACGGTGTGCATGTCGAAGCCCGCTTCCCGCGACAGCTCGCGGTCGCGCTCCTGGCCGTACCCGGTCATCGCGATGATTCGGGTATCGGTCAGCCCCTGCTGCCGCATGCGGCGGCACACTTCGTAGCCGTCGAGGCCCGGAAGCCCGATGTCCAGCAGCACCACCGACGGGCGATCGTGCACGGCGCGGTCGATGGCCGAGCTTCCGTCGTAGGCGACGCTGACGTCGTAGCCGCGCAGCTTCATCAGCATGAACAGGCTGTCGGCGGCGTCCTGGTTGTCGTCGACGACGAGCACGCGACGTTTTTCGTCGTCGGACCTGGTTTCGTTGCCGCGTTGCGGCTCGTGCTGCGGCTCGGCAGCGGCCGGCTCGCGAAGCGGCAGGCGCACGACGAACTCGCTTCCCTGGCCGATTCCGGAACTGGCGGCGGTGACGTTGCCGCCGTGCATGCCGACCAGGTTCTTGACCAGCGAAAGCCCGATGCCGAGGCCGCCCTGGGCCCGGTCGAGCGATCGTTCTCCCTGCGCGAACAGCTCGAAGATCTGTGTAAGCATGTGCGGCGCGATCCCGATTCCACGATCCCTTACGGAAATTGCAACCATGTCGCTCTCCTTGCGAACAGTAACGTCGATCGATCCGCCTTCATTCTGGTATTTCGCAGCGTTGGTCAGCAGGTTTGCGACCACCTGGGTGAGCCTGGTGAGGTCGCCGGTGATCGCGATGGAACGTTCGGGAACCTCGACGCGCAGGCGATGAGCCTGCTTCTCGATCAGTGCACGCGTGGTCTCGATTGCGGAGCCGACGACGTCGGCGACCGTCAGCGGCTCCATTCTCAGCTTGATCTTGCCCTGGGTGATCCGCGATACGTCCAGGAGATCGTCGACCAGCCGCGTGAGCTGGTCGGCCTGGCGCTCGATGACGTCCCGGCACCAGGCAAGGTCGGGGTCCGGGGTTTTCTTCATGCCCATGATCCCCACGGCGTTGCGTACCGAGGCCAGAGGGTTGCGCAGCTCGTGAGCCAGCAGTGCGAGGAACTCGTCCTTGCGGTGGTCGGCCTCGCGAAGCTGGTTCGCCAGCGTCTGCTGGCGCTCGATCGCAGCCTCCAGCTCCGCGGTGCGCTCGGTGACGCGGCGTTCGAGATCGCGCGCCAGTCGCTCCGACTCGCGAGTCTTGCGGTAGAGCTCCGTGAAAACGCTGACCTTGGCGCGCAGCAGCTCGGGAACGACGGGAACCGACACGTAGTCGACCGCGCCGGATTCGTACCCTTTCAGGCGGTCGATGTCGGTCAGGTGGACGGCCGACACGAAGATGATCGCGGTCCTCTGGTAGCGAGGATGCCCGCGAATCACTTCGGCCAGCTCGAACCCGTCCATGTCCGGCATGCTGACGTCCATCAGTACGACGGTGATCTCCCTCTTGAGCAGGTGGTCGAGGGCCTCGCGTGCCGAGTTTGCCTTGACGAGGTTCTCACCGAGCTGGCTCAGCATCGCCTCGTAGCTGAGCAGCTTGGCCGGCTGGTCGTCGACCAGCAGGATGTTGACCGGCTCGTATCCGTTCATGCTCATCAGCGGTGCAACCACAGGCGCAGTGCCGACAGCAGCTGCTCGGTATTGACGGGCTTGGCGAGATAATCGGAGGCGCCGGCTTCGAGGCACTTCTCACGGTCGCCCTTCATCGCCTTGGCCGTCAGCGCGACGATCGGCAGACGCCGCATCGTGGGCTTCTGGCGGATCGCCTGCATCGTCTGATAACCGTCCATCTCGGGCATCATGATGTCCATCAGCACGATCGAGATATCGGACGTGGTCTCCAGCATCTTGATGGCCTCGAATCCCGTGCCGGCTGTCAGAACCTCCATTCCCCGGCGCTCGAGCACACTGCTGAGCGCGAAAATATTGCGCACGTCGTCGTCGACGACGAGCACCTTCTTGCCGACCAGATCATCGTCCGAGCGATGCAACCGGTCCAGCATCTGCTGCTTCTCCGGCGGAAGATCGGCAACCACCCGGTGGAGGAAAAGAGACGTTTCGTCGAGCAGCCGTTCGGGGGACTCGACGCCCTTGACGACGACGCTTCGCGCCAGCATGTGCAGGCGCGCGTCTTCGTCGGGGGACAGCTCCTTTCCCGTGAACACGACGACCGGCAGCTCGGCCAGCCTCTCGTCGTCCTTGAGGTGCTCGAGCACGTCGAAACCGCTCATGTCCGGCAGCCTCAGGTCCAGCACTGCGCAGTCGTAAGTCGTCTCGCGCAGCCTGGCGAGCGCTTCTGCGCCGGTTGCGGCAACGTCGATCTCGATGTCGTCGTGGCCGAGAAGAGCCGCGATGCTCACGCGTTCGGCCTCGTTGTCCTCGATGACGAGAAGCTTGCGGCTGCGCGGCGCCGCGTATTCCTTGATTCTCGACAACGCAGCTTCCAGGCCCTCGGTGGTCGTGGGCTTGGGGAGGAAGGCGAAGGCGCCGCGTGCCAGCCCGTGCTGTCGGTCTTCGTCCAGCGTGACCACCTGGACGGGGATGTGCCGCAGCGCCGGATCCTGCTTGAGCTGGTTCAGCACCGTCCATCCGAGCATGTCCGGCAGGAATACGTCGAGCGACACCGCCGTCGGGTGGTACTCGCGCGCGAGCTCGAGCGCTTCGGAGCCCCGCATCGCGACGAGAACCTTGAACCCCTGCTCGTGCGCCTGGTCGAGAAGGATCCGCGCGTAGGCGGGATCGTCCTCGACGATGAGGAGAACCGCGTCTTCGGGCTCCAGCTCGCGGCGGTCGTCGGGGATCTGGTCCACGCCGCGTTCGGCGCTTCGCACCAGCATGAGCGGCGCCGGCTGCGACGATCTTTCCATGAGCGGCACCGCGATCGTCGGACCCACGTAGAACTGGGGCAGGTACAGCGTGAACGTGCTGCCTTCCCCCGGCGTGCTGCGAAGCTGGATCTCGCCTCCGAGCAGGGAAGCCAGCTCGCGGCTGATCGCGAGGCCGAGCCCGGTGCCACCGTAACGGCGGCTGGTGCCGGCGTCGGCCTGCTGGAATGCCTCGAAGATGATGCGCTGCTTGTCCGGGTGGATGCCGATGCCGGTGTCGGAGACTTCGAACGCGACGACGCTCTCGGCGCGCTGCAGCAGCGGGTGATCGGCCGACCAGCCCCCGGACGCCTTGAAGACGCTCATCTTGACCCCGCCCTGCTCGGTGAACTTGAACGCGTTCGACAGCAGGTTCTTGAGCACCTGCTGCATGCGCTTGGAGTCGGTGACCATCGTCGAGCCGATGGCCGGGTCGATGCGCACGCCGAGAGTCAGGTGCCGGTTGTCGGCCTCGTGGCGGAAAGGCCTGGCGATCGAGTCCAGCGTGTTGGACAGGATGATTTCCTCGGCGACGACGGTGACGGTGCCCGATTCGATCTTCGACAGGTCGAGGATGTCGGTGATCAGGTTGAGCAGGTCGGTGCCCGCGCCGTGGATGGTGCGCGCGAATTCGATCTGCTTCGAGCTCAGGTTGCCTTCGGAATTCTCGCCGAGCTGCTGGCCGAGGATCAGGATGCTGTTGAGCGGCGTGCGCAGCTCGTGCGACATGTTCGCGAGGAACTCGGACTTGTACTTCGAGGTGAGCGCGAGCTCGGTCGCCTTCTCTTCGAGAGCGCGGCGGGCCTGTTCGATTTCCTGGTTCTTGCGCTCCACTTCGGCGTTCTGCTCGGCGAGTTGCTGGGCCTTCTGCGCGAGCTGCTCGTTGGTCTGCTGCAACTCCTTCTGCTGGGCCTGCAGCTCGGCCGCGAGCTGCTGGGACTGCGTGAGCAGGCCTTCGGTCTGCATCGTCGCCTCGATGCTGTTGAGCACGATGCCGATGCTGGCGGTGAGCTGCTCGAGGAAGGCCAGGTGCGAGGCGGTGAACGAGCTGAGCGACGCCAGCTCGATGACGGCCTTGACCTCTCCCTCGAACAGCACGGGAAGGACGATGACGCTGCGCGGGCTCACCTGCAGCAGGCCCGAGCGCACCGGCGGCGCCGAGCCGTCGTCGAGGTCGGTAATCAGCATGCGCCGCTTTTCGGCGGCGCACTGGCCGAGAAGACCCTGGCCCAGGCGTAGCGTGGGGGAGTGCCCGCTGCGGCCGTCGTCGGCGAATGCGGCGACCAGGTGCAGCTCGTCGAAGCTCTCGATGCGGTAGATCACGCCCTGGTGCGCGTTGACGAGCAGCGTCAGCTCCGACAACAGCATGCGGCCGACGGTGGCCAGGTCGCGCTGGCCCTGCAGCATGCCGGTGAATCTTGCGAGGTTGGTCTTCAGCCAGTCCTGCTCCGTGTTGCGATGGGTGGTCAGGCGCAGGTTGTCGATCATCGTGTTGATGTTGTCTTTGAGCTCGGCAACCTCGCCGCGCGCTTCGACCTGGATGGAGCGCGTCAGGTCGCCCTGCGTGACGGCGGTGGCTACTTCGGCGATCGCGCGTACCTGCGTCGTCAGGTTCGCAGCCAGGAGGTTCACGTTGCCGGTCAGGTCCTTCCACGTGCCGGCGGCTCCGGGCACGTTGGCCTGGCCTCCGAGGCGGCCTTCGACGCCGACCTCGCGCGCGACGGTCGTCACCTGGTCGGCGAACGTCGCCAGCGTTCCCGTCATGTCGTTGATGGTCTCGGCCAGCGCCGCGACTTCGCCTTTGGCGTTGACCGTCAGCTTCGGCTTGAGGTCTCCGTTGGCGACCGCCGTGACGACCTTGACGATGCCGCGCACCTGTTCGGTGAGGTTGGCCGCCATGACGTTGACGTTGTCGGTGAGATCCTTCCAGGTTCCCGCAACGCCGGAGACGGCGGCCTGGCCGCCCAGCCTTCCTTCGGTGCCGACTTCGCGTGCAACGCGCGTGACTTCCGCGGCGAACGCGTTGAGCTGGTCGACCATCGTGTTGATCGTCAGCTTGAGCTCGAGGATCTCGCCCTTGACGTCCACGGTGATCTTGCGCGAAAGGTCGCCGCGAGCCACGGCCGTGGTCACTTCGGCGATGTTGCGGACCTGGGTCGTCAGGTTTGCGGCCAGCAGGTTGACGTTGTCGGTAAGGTCCTTCCACGTTCCGGCGACGCCGGTGACGTTGGCCTGGCCGCCGAGCTTTCCGTCGGTGCCGACTTCGCGCGCGACGCGCGTGACCTCGGCAGCGAACGAGCGCAGCTGCTCGACCATGCGGTTGAGCGTCTCCTTGAGGTTGAGCAGCTCGCCGCGCACGTCGACGGTGATCTTCTTCGAGAGGTCGCCGTTGGCGATGGCCGTGGCCACCTCGGCGATGTTGCGCACCTGGGCGGTCAGGTTGCTCGCCATGGAGTTGACCGAGTCGGTCAGGTCTTTCCAGGTTCCGGCCACCCCGGGCACGGCGGCCTGGCCGCCGAGGCGCCCTTCGGTGCCCACTTCACGCGCGACGCGCGTGACCTCGCCGGCAAAGCTGTTGAGCTGGTCGACCATCGTGTTGATGGTGTTTTTCAGCTCGAGGATTTCGCCGGAGACGTTGACGGTGATCTTGCGCGACAAGTCGCCGCGTGCGACGGCGGTCGTCACTTCGGCGATGTTGCGCACCTGGGCCGTCAGGTTGCCGGCCATGAAGTTGACGTTGTCGGTAAGGCCCTTCCAGGTGCCCGCGACGCCGGGCACCTGGGCCTGGCCGCCGAGCTTGCCTTCGGTGCCGACTTCTCGCGCGACGCGCGTGACTTCGGACGCGAACGCGTTCAGCTGGTCGACCATCGTGTTGAGCGTTTCCTTGAGCTCGCGGATCTCACCGGAGACGTCGACGGTGATCTTCTTCGACAGGTCGCCGTTGGCGATCGCGGTGGCGACCTCGGCGATGTTGCGCACCTGGGCCGTCAGGTTGCTGGCCATGAAGTTGACGGAGTCGGTGAGGTCCTTCCACGTACCGGCTACTCCCGGCACCGTCGCCTGGCCGCCGAGCTTGCCTTCGGTGCCGACTTCGCGCGCGACGCGCGTGACTTCGGATGCGAACGCGTTGAGCTGGTCGACCATCGTGTTGAGCGTGTCCTTGAGCTCGAGGATCTCGCCCTTGACGTCGACGGTGATTTTTCGCGACAGGTCGCCGCGCGCGACTGCCGTGGCCACTTCGACGATGTTGCGCACCTGGCCGGTCAGGTTGCTGGCCATCGAGTTGACCGAGTCGGTGAGGTCCTTCCACGTACCGGCCACGCCGGGCACGACGGCCTGGCCGCCGAGCTTGCCCTCCGTGCCCACCTCGCGCGCGACGCGGGTGACTTCGGCAGCGAATGCATTGAGCTGATCGACCATCGTGTTGATCGTCAGCTTGAGCTCGAGCACTTCGCCCTTGACGTCGACGGTGATCTTGCGCGAGAGGTCTCCGCGCGCGACGGCCGTCGTGACTTCGGCGATGTTTCGCACCTGGGTGGTCAGGTTTGCCGCCAGCAGGTTGACGTTGTCGGTAAGGTCCTTCCAGGTTCCCGCCACGCCGGGCACGGCGGCCTGGCCGCCGAGCCTGCCTTCGGTGCCGACCTCGCGGGCGACGCGCGTGACCTCGGACGCGAAGCCGTTGAGCTGGTCGACCATCGTGTTCAGCGTCAGCTTGAGCTCGAGGATCTCGCCTTTGACGTCGACGGTGATCTTGCGCGAGAGGTCTCCGCGCGCGACGGCGGTGGTGACCTCGGCGATGTTGCGTACCTGGGTCGTCAGATTTGCCGCGAGCAGGTTGACGTTGTCGGTCAGGTCTTTCCAGGTGCCGGCGACGCCGGAGACGTTGGCCTGGCCGCCGAGCTTTCCTTCGGTTCCGACTTCGCGCGCGACGCGGGTGACCTCGCCGGCGAAGGCGTTCAGCTGATCGACGAGCGTGTTGATCGTGTCCTTGAGCGCGAGGATTTCGCCGGAGACGTTGACGGTGATCTTGCGAGACAAGTCGCCGCGCGCGATGGCGGTCGTGACCTCGGCGATGTTGCGAACCTGGGCCGTCAGGTTGCCGGCCATCGCGTTGACGGAGTCGGTAAGATCCTTCCAGGTTCCCGCTACGCCGGGAACGACGGCCTGGCCTCCGAGCTTTCCTTCGGTTCCGACTTCCCGCGCAACGCGCGTCACCTCGGATGCGAACGAGCGCAGCTGGTCGACCATCGTATTGATGGCTTCCTTCAGCTGGAGGATCTCGCCGCGTACGTCGACGGTGATCTTGCGCGACAGGTCGCCGTTGGCGACGGCGATCGTCACTTCGGAGATGTTGCGGACCTGGGCCGTCAGGTTCGACGCCATCGAGTTGACGCTCTCGGTCAGGTCCTTCCAGACGCCGCTGACGCCCGGCACCTGGGCCTGGCCGCCGAGCTTCCCGTCCGATCCGACCTCACGCGCAACGCGCGTGACCTCGGACGTGAACACGCCGAGCTGTTCGATCATCGTGTTGACGATGGTCGCCGAGCGCAGGAACTCGCCTTCGAGCGGACGCCCGTCCACGTCCAGGCGCATGGTCTGGGTCAGGTGTCCCTGGGCCACGGCCGCGATCGCTTCGGTCACTTCGGTGGTCGGCCGCAGCAGGTCGTCCATCAAGGTGTTGACCGAGATCTCCATTTCGCCCCAGGCACCGCGGCGCTGGTCGAAACGGGCACGTTCCTTCGTTTTTCCCTCCCGTCCGACCGCCTGACCCACCCGTTTGAGTTCCTGGGCCATCTTCTGGTTGGCGGCGACGATGTCGTTGAACGTGTCGGCGATCTTGCCGTCGATGCCGGATAAATCGCCGGGAAGCTGCACGGAAAAGTCGCCGCTTCGCATGCGCTGCAGCGCGTGCAGCAGGCGATGCTGGTCGAGGACCGCCATCGGGATGGCGGGCTCGGACGTGAGCGTGGGGCCTTCGACTTGGGCGCGACCTGCTCTCGGCATTCGTCGTCCTCGCAGCCGCACGTCCGCGAGCGGAGGCGGCATCGACTTTTTTCGGCAGGGAGATTCCCGCGGCCGTAAGAGCCTGAAGCAATTCCATCAAACGGAAAAGAGGAGAATGACGGGAAGTCTCGCGCGCAACGTCGCCGGCCGGATCGTTGCGTGGAGACTGCGGCGGCAAAGCAACTTTGTGCGCCGCGCACTTGCTGTGCTTTTGTGACGCGCGTCGCTCCGACGGGGGCGCCGCTCAACCGCGCCGTATTCGCCCACCCACTTGAGGGAAGCAACACCCGTGCGGGAGCCGCGCCGCACCGCAGCACGTGTCGGAGAGCAATCTGCTGCTAACGCGCCAGTCTCGAAACATACAGCGATGCAGCCAGCACTGCGCAGATCAGATTGGTCGCCCAGGCTGCCAGCGGCGGCGAGATCTGGCCTGTCCGTCCCGCCGACAGGGCGAGACCCGTCAGGATCCAGTAAGAGAAGCCGATCACAAGTCCGGCGACCGTCCCCCGGGCGAGGCCTGCGCTGCGGCCGGCGCGAAGCGCGACCGGCACCGCGAGCACCGTGACGACGAAGCCGGCGAACGGCCAAGCCAGCTTGCGATGGAGATCGACGAGCAGGTCGTCGGCGGCCAGGCCGCGGGCCTTCATCTGGGCGATGAGACGGCGAAGCTCGAGGAAACTGAACTCTTCGGGCTGACGCTTGCGCGCCGTGAGGTTCTCCGGGTCTTCATCGAGGACGAACTGGCCCGCTGCCAGCGCGTGCACCTGGAGGTCGTCGCCGTGGATGTCCTTGACGACGCCAGCCGACGCCACCCAGCGTCCGTCGCTGTACGTCATCGAATCGATCTCGGTGACCCGCTGGAGGCGGAACTCGGGATCGGCCTCGTACAGCGCCAGTCCGGATATCGTGCGGGCGCCGGCGTCGTAGCGTCGGATGTGGACGAAACCGCGGTCACTCTCGAACCAGAGCGAGGCCGCGTCGAAGACGCCGCGGTACACCTTCTGCTTCAGCTCGACGTCCCACAGCCACCGCGAGCGAGTCGCCGACACCGGCACCACCGCCTCGCTCCACAGCAGCGCACCGATGCTGAGCACCAGCGCGGTGACCGCCAGAGGCAGCGCGATGCGCCTGGTGCTCATGCCGCAGGCCCTCATCGCGACGATCTCGTGCGTCCGCATGAGGCGCCCGATCGATACCAGCGTCGCGAGCAGGCAGGCGGCAGGGAAGACGTCGAAGAGGATTTTCGGAAGCTTGAACAGAAAATAGCTGACGAGGGCCGTCGACGACGGCGAGAACTGCAGGACTTCGCCGACGCGATCGAAGACGTCGATGATGAGGTAGACGCCGGCTCCGGCGCACATCGCCGTTACGAAAACGCCGAACCACATCCGTGCAAGGTAGCGCGACAGGATGCTCACGGCCGATCTCCGGGGCCGGCGGCAGTTACGCCGCCTGCCAGGGCGACTGCCCGCGCGCCCGAATCAGTGCGCGTGCGTGACGGCAGGAGCGGCGCGTCCTGCGCGGTGCGCAACAGCGTCCACGCACCGAGCAGCAGCAACGAGCAGTCCGGAAGCCACAGCGCCACCGACGGCGGCAGCTTCTGCGCACGTCCCATCGCAACGGCGATGCTCAGCAACGCGTAGTACGCAAGGATCGTCAGCACGCAGATGCCGACCGCGCGACCGCGCGTCGTCGGCGACGGATGGAATCCGAGGCCGGTACCGAAGAGGGCGAGAGCAATGGCGGCGGCCGCGATGCCGAAGCGGCGGTACAGCTCGATGGCTGCCTCGCGGGCGCGGCCGGCGTCGTCTCCGCCAAGATTGTCGCGGATGTCCTGCCAGCGCAGCGTGGCGGGCTCGTCGCTGGCCGGCTTGTTGCCGGTGGCGGTGCGAAGCTCCAGGTGCACTTCGAGGGAGCGGAACTGCGTGACGTCGAATTCGTTGCCGGTCTCGCGCGAGGTGACGCTGGTGCCGTCGAAGAGTTGCAGGAACAGGCGCCCGCTCTCTTCGTGACCTCCGACGAGCCCGCGGCGCGCGAATACGGTGGAGCCGGCCGAC
This sequence comes from Candidatus Binatia bacterium, assembly GCA_036493895.1. Taxonomy (NCBI): domain Bacteria; phylum Candidatus Binatota; class Binatia (SeqCode); species Binatia bacterium. The sequence continues at coordinate 33,878 of DASXOZ010000037.1, forward strand.
CCGCCGCGCTCGTCGGACAGCATCACTCCGAAGAGCTCGCCGCTCTTCGGCTCGATGTGGTCGACGTAGACGACCATGTGCTCGAAATCGGTATTGAAAAATCGCGGACGCACGGCGGCGGACGCGCGCGTTTTGGCGATTTCGAAACCGGTTTTCTCGATTTCGCGGTGACCCCATGGCCGCGCCGTCATCGACAAGGCGAGCGTCGCCAGCGCGACCACGAGGGAAAACGAGACCACGGTAGGAAGCACCTGCCAGACGCTGAGTCCGGCGGCGCGAAGGGCCAGCGTTTCGCGGTCCGACGCCATGCGGCCGAGCGCCGCGACGACGCCGATCAGGAACGCCATCGGCAGCGTGGCCTCGAGGAAGGAGGGAAGAATTGCCACGAGCAGCTGAAGCACCAGCGCCGCCGGGACTCCGCGCGCGAAGATCAGCTCGATCAGCTCGACGGCGCGCAGCAGGAACAGGATGGACGAGAAAATCGCGATGCCCGCAAGAAACGCGCCGGCGATCTCGCGAAGGAGATACCTTCGCAGGGTTTTACCCATGAAGTGGGCAGTGTAATGAACCACCCGCGCGGTTACCAAGCCGCGTTCCGCAGCATGTCCCGACGCCCGAACCACGGCCGGCCCCGCAGTGCCCCTGATCCGATGCGCGATACGGAGCGCGTCGTCGTCGCCGGTCCGAATGCCGTCGAAGCGGCGCTCGAGGCCTGCGCACCTGGCGGCGGGCGGAAAGGCGGTGCGGCGCCGGGTGCCGCAACCAGCGTCTCGAAGATCCACCGCCTGTACCTCGAAGATACGGCCGGAGGACGCAGCCAGCGCCTTGCGCAGAGGGCCCACGAGCTGGCGGTGCCGGTTTCGATGGTTGGAAAGGGGGAGTGCGACCGCATGGCCGGCGCGCGCTGCCAGGGCGTCGCCGCCGAGATCGCGTACGCATACGCCGATCTCGACGACGTGCTCGCACGTGACGGCCTCGTCGTGTTCCTCGACGGGATTGCCGACCCTCACAACCTCGGAGCCATCCTGAGGACGGCCGAGGCCGCGGGAGCGTCGGGTGCAGTGATTCCCGAGCGCCGCGCTGCCCATGTCAGCGGTACGGTGATGCGCGTGTCGGCCGGCGCTGCGGTGTTTCTCCCGGTTGCCAGGGTCACCAACCTCGTACGTTCGCTCCAGCAGGCGCGCGACGCCGGGTTCTGGATCGTCGGCCTTGCTGCCGACGGCCAGAACACCGTGCCGCGCGCCGGCGAGGATCCAAGGACGGGTGCTCGGATCGGCCTGGTGATCGGAGCGGAGGGCGACGGCATGCACCGCCTCGTCACGGAGCACTGCGACGAGATCGCGCGGCTCCCGATGCAGGGGCGCGTCGAGTCGCTCAATGCGTCCGTGGCTGCCGGGCTGGCGATTTACCGCCTGCTCGACGGGCGCCTGTTCGGGGCCGGGGGCACGCGCAAGAAAAAGTGATGTGACGTCTTCCTTTCGCGGTCTAATGCCCTGTCAATCCGATGGAAACTTGTCGCAGCGACATCGTCGATCGCGGGCCGGCGGCACGTCCGCTCCTGACGGTGCTTGCGGGCGCTTGCATGGCCACCTCGTTCGATAACCCGGAGTGGCTCCCGGCGCGCCGCGCGGGTACGGCGTTCGTCCCTAGCGAGATGCCGGGCGGGCAGGGGGTCGGCATTTGACGATCGGAGAAGTGCAAGCGGCCCGATATTTCCCCCGATGAGGGCTATCTGGCGGGCGGGGCAGCGAAAACCGCGGGGTTCGTGTGTCGCGTCTTGACTCCCCGCAGACCCGTTGATAGCAGCACGAGTTTCGATTTCAGGACCTGGGGCATTCGTACGCGCGCGAAAGCGTGACGGACGGGGTGTTTGCAGGGAGGGTCAGGCGGTGGTCCGCAAGGATGGAACCTGCCGGATCCGACGGATTTTGCGGTGCCGATGTAGCTCAACTGGTAGAGCACCTGATTTGTAATCAGTAGGTTGCCAGTTCGAGTCTGGCCATCGGCTCCACGTGTGAAGAGAACGCGTGGACAGGCGAAGGAAAAGACGGAGCAGGGCTAAGGGAGAGGTACCCGAGTGGCCAAAGGGAGCAGACTGTAAATCTGCCGGCAATTTGCCTACGAAGGTTCGAATCCTTCCCTCTCCACCATCTTTTCCTTCAGCGCGAGGCGCCGCCGATTTTCGCTCGGATTCATCAGGCAACCGGTCCGCGAGCCGCTCCGGCCCTGCAGCGAGAAGCGCAGAGGCATCGAGTCGTTTTGTTTCACGCGGGAGTAGCTCAGATGGTTAGAGCATCAGCCTTCCAAGCTGAGGGTCGCGAGTTCGAATCTCGTCTCCCGCTTGTTCACCGCCGCGTCGCGGTCGCGGAGTGCCGCTGAGATGCCCACGTAGCTCAGTTGGTAGAGCACGTCCTTGGTAAGGACGAGGTCACCGGTTCGAGTCCGGTCGTGGGCTCAGCGGTAAAACCGCGAGATGTCGAGCGGTTTTCCATCCAAGCGCTGGTCAGAACGAGCAAGGTTGCAAGACAGAAGAAGAAGAAAGGAAGCACGCAATGGCCAAGGAAACCTTCAAACGCACCAAGCCGCACGTCAACGTGGGGACGATCGGTCACGTCGATCACGGCAAGACGACGCTGACGGCGGCGATCACGCTGGTGCAGAGCAAGAAAGGGCTGGGCTCGTTCGTCAAGTTC
>DASXOZ010000038.1 GCA_036493895.1 Candidatus Binatia bacterium
GCAGCACCGCCAGGGCGTCGGCCGCAGTGACGCTGCCACTATCGTTGACGTCGCACTCGCACGCAGCGCACGAAGAAGTCCCGACCGCTGCGCTGAGCACGAAGAGCGCGTCGGCCGCAGTGATCGAAGAAGGTGCGTCGGCGTCCGTGACCGGATTTCCACAGCGCGCCGGTACGGCGGTCGTCGTCGTCGTGGTGCTGGTGGTCGTCGTCGCCGGCCCGATTTCCACGATGCGGAATACCTCCCCGCCAAGGTCGACGATGTAGAGATTGGCGGCGGCGTCCTCGCCGAACGAAGAGATCTCATCGATGCTCAGCCCTGCGCCCGGCGCGAGCTCGGCAGTGCGGTCGGTGAGGTTCGTGTAATTGGTGCCGTCGAACGTCGAGGGATCGGATCCATCGTAGAGGAGGGTCCAGATGTGCGCCGACTCGAAATCCGCGAAGAAATACTGGCCCCGCAGCTCGGCTACGGGTCCTCGATAGACGTAGCCGCCGGTTACGACATCGCCCTCGAACTGGCCGTTGCCGTGCGGGTAGTCGTAGATGGGATCGATTTCCCCCGGGGGCCTGGCGCCGCCGACGCCCGGCGTTGCGATCGTACCTTCGCGCAGGCGCCAGCCGTAGTTCTGGCCGCCGGCCGATCCCGCCGGCTGCACGTCGATCTCTTCGCGCGTGTCCTGGCCGACGTCGCCGATGTAGAGGTTGCCGGTAGCGCGATCGAAACTGGCGCGCCAGGGGTTGCGCAGGCCGAAGCTCCAGATCTCGTCGTCGCCGGTCTTGCCGACGAAAGGGTTGTCGGCGGGGATTGCATAATTGCGCGTGCTGTCGGCGGGAAAGTCGTCCCCATTGACGTCGATCCTCAGCATCTTGCCGAGCAGGTCGGATGTGATGTCCTGGCCGTTGCCCGTCCCGGGGGTATGGCCGGCATCTTCGTCGTAGCTCCCTCCGCCGTCCCCGACCGAGATGTACAGGTACCCGTCGGGACCGAAGCCCAGCCATCCCCCGTTGTGGTTGGCCTGGGGCTGAGCGTAGCCGAGCACGAGCTGCTTGCTGTCGGGGATGGCGACGACCGGATCGCTCGAGACCTTGTAGCGGCGGATCTCGGTGTCGCCGCTGGTCACGGTGACGTTCACGTAAAAGAAGCCGTTGGTTGCGTAGTCGGGATGGAAGGCCAGGCCGAGCAGCCCCTGCTCGGAGCCCTGCGCCAGCCCCGTGATCGTCAGGAAGGGGATCGCGTTGATCGAGTTGTCGGCCAGGTTGAGGACGCGGATCCGTCCGCTGTGCTGCTCGACGATGAACAGGTGGTCCGGGTCCCCCGGCGGTGCCGTGACGTAGAGGGGCAGGTCGAGCCCGCTGGCGACGCGCTCGGTAGTGACGGCTGCGCAGGCGGAGCCCTCGGCAAAGGCCACTGCCGCAACGATCAGGGACTGGAAGAGGAGCCGGACAGCCCACGCGCCAAGCACACGTCGATTAGGGAACGAGCCGCGGCTCGCAGCAATGGGGGCCGCCATTGCGACACGAAGCAGTTACGCACCGACCGAAAATTGAAGTGCCTGCCACCTGATCGGTAAAAAGTCAGCATGGCAGGATTCTCTTATCCCAAACCTTCTCTTCTCTATGGTGTGCTCGCTGCCTCGGTGGCGGTGAATCTCTTCGTGGTGCTGCGCCACCCGGCGACCGCTCCGGTCGCCCCCGCGGCAGTCGATACGGCTGCGGCGCCAGCCGCACCCGCAGCAGCGACCCAGGCCCCCGCGCAGGCAGGGGCGGTTTTCGCCACTGCGGGCCAGGTCCCCGCGGCCGACAAGGCGGCGCCCGCGGCGAACTCCTCCAGCGGTCAGTGGACGACGGTCTCGGCCAAGGTCGAGCAGTCGCTCGCGCGCACGTTCCAGGTGGCAGCAGGCGAGGACGGCGACGCGCTCGTCAGCGTATTCACGCGCATTTTCGTCTGGGACCTCGACGTCCGGCGCGACATCCTGGCCGGGGACTCGGTGTCGGTGGTCTGGCGCAAGGGAGGCGACGGGCTTCCGGAAATCGCGGCGGCCAGCCTCCAGTCGCGGCATCTCGGCCGCACGCTCACCGCGTATCGCTGGCAGGCGCCAGGAGATCCGTTCCCCAGCTATTGGCATCCCGACGGCAGCGAAGCGCCGCTTCGCCTGAAGGACGGTCCTCTCCTGCAGTACGAGCAGATCACGAGCCTGCTGAAGGACCGGCCGACGCACAAGGGAATGGACTTCAAGACCCCGCTCGGCAGCGAAGTGCACGCGCCCAAGGCCGGCACCGTCACGCGAATCAACTGGAACTGGACGATGAACGGCAACTGCATCGAGATCCGCTACGAAGACGGGATGCTGGCCAAGTTCCTGCACCTTTCAGCGAACAAGGTCTCCGAAGGGCAGAAGGTGAGCGCGGGCCAGATCATCGCGCTGACCGGCAACACCGGGCACACGACGGCGCCCCACCTGCACTACCAGCTCAACCGGGACGAAAACCACGTCATCGATCCGCTCGACTACCACGGCACGGTACGCCGGGTACTGGCGGCCGACCAGGTCGCGACGATGAAACGCGACGTCGCCGAATACGACAAGATGCTGGCAGGCGGCTCGAACGGCTGAGGGGGCGCCAGGCGTCAGCGCCCGTCAGCGCCCGTCAGCGCCTATCAGCGCCTATCAGCGATAGAGAAACTCTCTTCCCTCGAGATCGATCGCCGGAATCGCGATCTTCTCGGCCCAGTAGTCCTGGGTATGCTGCCATTCGGGCTTTTCGCCGCGCCTGGGAAGCAGGTCCAGGGCCCGCATCAGGTAGTTGGGGTTGAAGTTGTCGGGGTCGATCCACGGCAGCAGCGGCATACCCTCGTCCTCGGGCCGCAGCACGACTTCCACGCGCTTCTTGCCGCGGGCCTTCATGGAATTGAGGAGCCGGCATACGAAGTCGCCGAGCAGGTCCACGCGCAGCGTCCAGCTCGCGCGGAAGTAGCCGAAGATCCACAGCAGGTTCGGCACCGTCGTGAACATCATGCCGCGGTAGGTGACCGTCTGGTGGAGGTCGAGCGGCTTGCCGTCGATCGTGAACGCGATGTCGCCCAGCACGCTCATGTTGAAGCCGGTCGCCGTGACGATGATGTCCGCTTCCAGTTCCCGCCCGGACTCGAGCAGCACGCCCTTCTCGGTGAAGCGGTCGATCTCGTCTGTCACCATCGAGGCCTTGCCGGACTGGATTCCCTGGAAGAGATCGCCGTCGGGGACGTAAGCCAGGCGCTGCTGCCACGGCCGGTATTTCGGCGTGAAATGCTCCCGCACGTAGTCCTCGGGAAGAAACGCGCGGACCCCGGCGAGCAGTTCCTCACGCACGGCCTCGGGCTCCTCGCGCGAGCGCTGCGTCAGGAGGAGCTGGTCGTGCAGCTTCTTCCTGCGCACGATCTCGTGGATCCACGTCTCGTCGACTTCGAGGACACGAAGAAGGTCGGCAACTTCGTCGGCGTTGGGAGCGGGCAGGAAGTAGGTTGGAGAGCGCTGCAGCACGGTCGTGTGCTCGGTATCGGCAGCGATGGCCGGCACCACGGTGGCGGTCGTGGCGCCTGACCCGATGACGAGAACCCGCTTGCCCTTGTAGTCGAGGTCCTGCGGCCACGTCTGCGGATGCACGAGAATGCCGCGGTAGCGGTCCATGTCCTTCCATTCGGGCGTGTAGCCGCAGGAATGGCGGTAGTAACCCTGGCACATCCACAGGAAGCCGGTCGTAAAGCGCCGCGCCTCGCCCGTGTCGGTCCTCACCGCGTCGACGGTCCAGAGGTTGTCGCGGCTCGACCAGCTCGCCGCTTCGATCCGGTGCCGGTAGCGGATGTGGCTCGCGAGGTCGTTCTCGTCGATCACCTCGCCGAGGTATTTGAGAATCTCCGGGGCGCTCGCGATCGGCGCGCTGGTCCACGGCTTGAAACGATAGCCGAACGTATAGAGGTCGCTGTCGGAGCGGATGCCGGGGTACTTGTGCGTCAGCCAGGTGCCGCCGAAGTTTTCGAGCGAATCCAGCACGACGAAGCTCCTGCCGGGACACTGGTGCTGGAGGTGCCAGGCGCCGCCGATTCCCGAGATCCCGGCGCCGACGATCAGGACGTCGAAGTGTTCGCCGCTCTGCCCGCCGCTTGCCGCGCCGCTCCCATTGCCGCTCGTCATGGTTTCCCTCCACTCCCGTCGTCGGGGCGTCCCGGTGTCGGACCGTTCCATCCCATCCTCGAAATCCGAGCAAGCCCTGTGCCATCCGTACCGATCCTGTCATCGCATTCCGCAGCGCCGCCGAGTGCTTTCTCTTGCCTTCGCCGCCGCCTATCTTTGCGCCGATGAGCACTGTGGTCCCGGCGAGAGCGCCGGTTGCGGAATACCGTCATTTCATCTGGGACACTCGGCGCTGGACCGGTTTCGAGCACCGTGCCGGCGATATCTTCGTCTGCACGCCTCCCAAATGCGGGACGACGTGGACACAGACGATTATCGCGATGCTGCTGTTCCCCGACGGCGACCTGCCGGCGCCGGTCATCGACCTGGCGCCGTGGCTCGAGGCGCGCTTCTCCCCGGCCAGCGAGGTCCTCGACACGCTGGCTGCCCAGAAGCACCGCCGTTCGGTCAAGACCCACACGCCGGTGGACGGCATCCCGTGGTGGCCGGACGCGAAGTACATCGTCGTCGGCCGCGACGGCCGCGACGCGTTCATGTCGTTCGTGAACCATATGGCGAGCATGCGACCCGACAAGGTCGGCGAGCTGATCGAAAGCGCGGTCGCCGAAGGAATCCAGTTCGAAGCGATGCCGCCGCAGGAGGACATCCACGAGTTCTTCAACGGCTGGATGCAGGATGGCGGCTTCTTCCACTTCCTCAACGGCTACTGGGAGCTGCGCGACCAGCCGAACGTACTGTTCGTGCACTTCGACGACCTCAAGGCCAACCTCGAAGGCGAGGTGCGCCGCATCGCCGCCTTCCTCGGCATCCCGATCGACGAGAAGCGGCTGCCCGGCATCCTCGAGCGCTGCTCGTTCGCGTGGATGAAGTCGCACGCCGACCGCATCGGCGACTTCGGGCAGATGTTCGTCGGCGGAGCCGAATCGTTCCTGTTCAAGGGTACCAACGGCCGCTGGCAGGGTGTGCTGACGCCCGAAGAGCTGGCGCGTTACGAGCAGAAATCGCGCGAGTTGCTGCCGCCCGATCTCAAGAAATGGCTCGATCGCGGCGGGACGGCGCCTGCGGCGACATCCACCTGATTCGCGCCACAGCAAGCCTCGCGCTCCCGAATTCCCGCTGCCGATGCTGAAAACGATGCACGAACGTTACGCGAGGCCCGCCCTGGTGCGACGCCTCAATGTCATGGCCGCGGCTTGCGGCGATGCGAGCGCCGTCGTGCCGATCGATGGCGACGAGCTCGTCGCGCTGGCCGTTTCCGGAACCGGCATTTCGGATTTCGGCGATTTCGGCGACGGCAACTGGCGAGACCGCCTGCGCTGCCTCGTCGCCGCGATCAACGAGAGCGATCTCACAGTGGTAGGCCGCCTGATGACGCGACAGGAGCTGCTGCGTTGCCTGCGCACGCGTCTTTTCATGGCCGAGAGCTGGCGCCGGGATCCGGGAATCGCCGGCGAGGTCGTCCGTGCGCCGCTCGTCGTCACCGGTCCTGCGCGCTCCGGCACGACGATCACGTTCGAGCTGCTTTCGCTCGATCCGCAACTTCGCAGCCCGCGGGCAGCCGACGTGCTGCACCCGGCACCGCCGCCGGGAATCACCGACGCCGAGCGCCTGGCGATGACCGAGTGCGAGCAGGAGCTGTGGTCCGACGTGCAGCCGGAGTTCGCGGCCATCCACGAGCTTCGCTCCGACCTTCCGGTCGAGTGCGTGACGATCAATGCCCCGTCCTTCGCCGGCTCGCATTGGCCGATGATCCTTCGACAGCTCGGCGACTGGTCGCCCGACGTCGTCGCCGATTTTGCGTGGCATCGTGCGCTGCTGAAGACCCTGCAGCGAGGCGATGCGCGGCGCCGCTGGCTGCTGAAGACGCCCGGCTACCTGCTGATGCTGGACAGCCTCGCCGAGGCATATCCGGACGCCGAGCTGATTCTCACGCATCGCGATCCGGTACGTACGATGCCGTCGACGGTGAGCACGACGGCAATGGTGCAGTGGCTGCGCAGCGACCACGTGGATCTGGCGCTGCTGTCGCCGATGATCGGCATGGTGTTTTCGGCTGCGCTGCTGGACGTCGCGAGGCGGCGACGCGACGGGAGCCTTCCGCTGTCGAGCGGGGACGTACGTTTTACCGAGCTGCTGGCCGACCCGGTGGCTGCGATACGCGCGGCTTACTCCCAGCTCGGACGCGAGGTGAGCGATGAGCACGCCCGCGCGATGCGCGGCTACGTTGCCGCAAAGCCCCAGGGCAAATTCGGACGCCACGACTACACGGCGGCAGACTGGGGCTTCGATGCGACGTTGCTGCGGCGCGAGCTCGAGGCTTACACGACGACGTTCGCCGTAGCGGTCGAAGAGGAAAGGCATGGCTGACGAAGACCGGCAGAGCCGCGAGGCTTTTTCCGAGCTGCTGGCAACGCTTCGCGAGGTCGGCGAGCGCTTTGCCGGAACCGAATGGATGATGTTTTCGACCGACGACGAAGCGGAAACGCTGCGGGCGATCCTGCACCATCTCGCGACCGGCCTGGAAACCCAGCTCGACGAGGATCCGGCACGGCCGCTGTTTCGACCGATCGTGACGCCGTGGCGAAAAGCCCTCGGCGACAACGCCGATGCGATGTACCACGACGCGCGCATCGACTCGGCGGGCATCTATCGAGTGCGCGGCCGCACCGGAGGCGCGATCTACGTGTCGTTCACGGTCGAGGCGGCTGCCGATGACGGCGGGTTCCCGTCCGGCACCGTCGGCGTTCTCAACGACACCGGTTTCGATGTGGATTCCGAAGGGCGCTTCGACCTGACGATCGGCGGCCCGCCGAAGGTGCGCAACTGGCTCGGCCTGGCAAAAAACGCCTCGCGCCTGACGGTGCGCCATTACTGGGAACAGCAGGCGTCGCCGCATGCTGCGCCGTCACCCCACCTTGCGCTGACGATCGACTGCGTGTCCGGCGTCGCCCCCGCTGCTCGCGCGCCCGATGACACGAGCATCGCCCGCTCGATCCTTCGCATGGCCACGTACGTGCGCAGCCGCACCGTCGATCTGATCCCGCGACCGGGCGAAGCCGATCCTCCCGCGTTCGTCTCGCGGGTCCCGAATGTCTTTCCTGCGCCGGCAAAACCGGGAGCGCATGCGCTGGCGGCGGCAGATGCGGCGTACAGCATGGCTCCGTACGTGCTCGGTCCCGACGAGGCGCTGGTGCTGACGGGGCACTGGCCGTCGTGTCGTTGCGCGAACGTCAGCCTGTGGAACCGCCAGCTCCAGACGTACGATTACCTTCGCCATCGCGTCAGCCTGAACCGCGCCCAGGCAACTGCCGACGCCGACGGCCGCTTTCGCATCGTGCTCGCGCACCGGGACCCCGGCTGCGCGAACTGGCTCGATACCGAGGGGCGAAGCTTCGGGCTGGTGTTCTGGCGATTCCTTCTGCCGCAGGGGCCGATCGAGACGCCGCAGGCCGAAGTGGTCGCGATCGACTCGCTCTGACCGCTCTGCACAGCGTAGTTCCCCTGACGGAGTCGGAAACGGCGCGGGCCGGGCTGCGAATTTCGCGGATCGCTGTGGACTCCGCTTGCGTTTTCGTCGTATGTTCGCCGCCAATGACTGGCCCGGGACATCACGACGGGAAGCGCAAGGGCCGCGGGGCCTTGTCCAACCGCAGCGGCCGCTTCGAGGCCCTGACGGATGAGGGATTCGACGACGGTTGGCCGCGCGAAATCGAGGAGCGGAGCTCTCCGGCCACGCGCCTGCTTCCGGACCACACCCGCTCGATCGTCGCCAGCAACGAGTCGCCGGACGTTCCTTTCGACATCTCGATCAACCCGTACCGCGGCTGCGAGCACGGCTGCATCTACTGTTTCGCCCGCCCTTCGCACGCCTACCTCGGCATGTCGCCGGGCCTCGATTTCGAGACCAGGATCTTTTCGAAGACCGACGCTCCGCAGCTTCTGCGTCGTTACCTGTCGCGGCCCTCGTACCGCTGCCGCATCCTCGCGCTCGGCGCCAACACGGACGCTTACCAGCCGGTCGAGGCGCGGGCGCGGGTCACGAGGTCCATCCTGGAGGTGTTGGGCGAGTTCTCGCATCCGGTCGCGCTGCTGACCAAATCGGCCCTTGTCACGCGGGATGTGGACATCCTCTCGTCGATGGCGTCGCGCCGCCTGGCCCAGGTCAGCGTCTCGCTGACGACGCTGGATCCGGAGCTGGCGCGGGTGATGGAGCCGCGCGCGAGCACGCCGGCTCGCCGCCTCCAGACCATCCGCGAGCTTTCCAGCCGGGGCATACCCGTTGCGGTTCTGACCGCGCCGATGATTCCCGGTCTCAACGACTGGGAGCTGGAGCGGCTGCTCGAGGCAGCAGCCGGCGCCGGCGCGACGACGGCTTCGTGGGTACTGCTGCGGCTGCCCCTCGAGATCGGGGAGCTGTTCACCGAGTGGCTTCGCGAGCATTTCCCCGATCGGGCAGAGCGAGTGCTGGGGCTGATCCGCCAGACGCGGGGCGGGGACCTCTACCGCAGCGAGTTCGGATCGCGCATGCGCGGCAGCGGCCCGTATGCCGAGATCCTGCAGCAGCGTTTCGATGTCGCCACGCGCCGCCTCGGTCTGGACGAGCGCGCCTACCGCCTGGACACGAGCGCGTTCCGGGTACCGCCGGCCGCACCCGGCGAAGCTTCGCCGCAGCTCGGACTGTTCGGAGGGTGATCGCAAGCGGGAGAATTCCTGCTTCTGCACCGGACTTTCTCGCACTCTGGACGGTTCCCGGACAAACTGTTCCATGCCATCAAGCCCCGACCGGGCCACGTGCCGCCGCAACCCCCTCCGATGAGAATTTTCACAACGCTGCTTCGAGTCGCGATCATTTTCGCAATGGCCTCGGTAACGACGATCGCGCAAGCGAAGGGGTCGAACCTGACGGGCAACGATCATGGTGCGCCCGGGCCCGGTCAGTTGAGCACCGTCGGCGCCTCCGATCAGCCTCGACTGCTGCAGCAGGCGCTCGAGCGGTACCGCGACATCGAAAGTCGTGGCGGCTGGAAGAAGTTCTCGAGCGATCTCGTGATGGGACCCGAGTACTCGTACGACTGCTCGGTGATCACGGCGCTCGAGAAGCGGCTGATGGCCGAAGGCTACCTGCGCGAGCTCGACACTCCGCCACCACTCGCGCCTCCCCAGCCGGGCCAGCCTCTACCTGCGCCGTGTCCTCCGCCGCGCTGTCCTTACACGCCCGCGCTTACTGCCGCGGTGCGCGCGTTCCAGCAGGACCGCAAGATACTCGGCTACGGACAGGTCGGCTCGCAGACGGTCACGCAGCTCAACCGGCCCGTTGGTGAGATCATCAACCTCATCCAGCACGACCTCACGCGCTGGAGAAACGTCTCGCTCGACGAATCGGGAACCTACGTGCTCGTGAACATTCCTTTCTACGAGATGCGCCTCTACGACGGCGGTCGCCAGGTGCTGGCGATGCCGGTCATCGTCGGCCAGACCGACTGGCAGACTCCGCTGATCAACGCGGAGATCGAGCACATCATCGTCAATCCCGACTGGGGAATTCCCGTGACCATCGCGAAGAAAGAGATCCTGCCGAACGCGCAGAAAGATGCGAACTACCTGCGCCGCGAAGGGATCGATGCCAGCGGCGGATGCCTTCGCCAGAAGCCGGGCCCCCGCAACCCGCTGGGACGCATCAAGTTCGTGATGCCGAACCCCTACGACGTCTATCTGCACGACACGCCGTTCAAGGGAGCGTTTTCGGCGGCGGTACGCGCGCTCAGCCACGGCTGCGTCCGCCTGAGCCAGCCGATGGACCTGGCCACCTACCTGCTGCGAGACGATCCGCAGTGGAAGCCGGCGCGCCTGCAGGAAGAGATTGCCAAGGGCAGGACCGAGCAGATCAACCCGAGCCATCGCCTGCCGGTGCACATCATCTATTCGACGACGCGCGTGAATGACGAAGGTCGTCTCGAGGTGCGCGCGGACATCTACAAGAAGAACGACGACGGTGCGGAGCAGCGCGGCGGAAGCGACGAGAGCCTGAGTGCGTGGCCCTGAGCGGCGCTCGCTGCATGAGGACTCTGGTCTTTGTCGCACTCCTTCTCGTGCCGGCCGCTTCGATAGCCGGCAACGTTGCTTGTTCGACTATCACGGACCCCGACCAGCGCGCACTGTGCAGGGCGACGAACAGCCACAGCCGCGGCGACTGCCAGGTGATCTCGGATTTTGCGCTGCGCCGTCAATGCGAGGTCGGCACCGGCGCAGCGCCGTCTTCGTGCAACGGCATCACGGATAGTTGGGAGCGGGAGAAGTGCCAGAGCGCGAAGGGCGGCGCGGCCTCGCCGCCCGCGTCCTGCTTCACGATCAGCGACCCTGACCAGAGGGCGCTGTGTCGCGCCACGCACAGCGGCAGTCGCGGCGACTGCTCGGCCGTCGCCGATTTCGCGCTGCGCCGCCAATGCGAAGTGCGAACCGGGGCGGCGCCTTCGAACTGCGACCCGATTACGGACGCATGGGAGCGGGAGAAGTGCCGCCAGGCGGCGGTGCAACGGTAGCGACGGCGGTGGGCGGGACAACGGCACGGCAACTTGCGCCCCCGGGCAGGGCCTTGCTCTTGCCGCGGCAGTGCGGCAGTCGGTAGGACCGGGCGCGAAGCCGCTCCCGCCGTGGCGGAACGGGTCCGCTGCAGCCTTCAGGTCGAGGGGAAGCCATGGCAGCAAAAGAAGGACAGGGCCAGACGGCGCTGGTGACCGGCGCCAGCATGGGAATCGGCGTCGATCTCGCCGAATGTTTCGCGCGTGACGGCTACGACGTCGTACTGACGGCAAGGTCGAAGGACGCGCTCGAGCAGGTGGCCTCGCGACTTTCGTCGACGTACGGCGTAAAGGCGACGGCGATCGCCTCCGACCTCGGCGTGCCCGGCAGCGGCGGGAAACTCGCCGCCGACATCGCCGCGAGGGGAATCGAGATCGACGTGGTGGTCAACAACGCCGGCTATGGCGTTGCCGGCGCCTTCATCGGCTCCGACCGCGAGGCCCAGCTCGGCATGATCGATCTCAACGATCGCGCATTGGTGGAGCTGACGCACATCTACTGGTCGCGCATGGTCGCGAACCGGCGCGGCGGCGTCCTCAACGTCGCATCGACTGCATCGTTCCAGCCCGGGCCCCTGATGGCCATCTACTACGCGTCGAAAGCGTTCGTCCTGTCGTTCTCCGAAGCGCTCTGGAAGGAAGCCGAGGGCAGCGGTGTGCGCGTGAGCTGCCTTTGCCCCGGCCCGACGACGAGCAACTTCCGCGCACGCGCCGGCACCGGCAAGACGCGCCTGTCGCAGGCCGGCGAGCCGATGAGCTCGGCCGAGGTGGCCGCCCAGGGTTACGCCGCGTGGAAAGCGAACCGCCGCGTGATCGTCACGGGCGCGCGCAACGCGATCCTTGCGACCCTGGTGCCGTTCCTTCCGCGCTCGACCTTGCTCGGAATCATCCACAAGCTGCAGAGCCCGATCTGACGGCGAATCCTGCGCGATGAAAATTCTCGTCACCGGTGCTTTCGGCAACGTCGGCAGCAACGTCACCGCATCGCTGCTCGATCTTGGCCACAGCGTGCGCGCCCTGAGCGCCGAGGAAGCCCGTGATGCCCCCGTCGCGGCGACGTTCGGCAATCGCATCGAAGTCGTTCGCGGCGACGTTCGGCGCCCCGAGGACCTGGACACCGCGGTCGACGGCTGCGATGCCATTGTCCACCTCGCGTTCGTAATCCCGCCGCTTTGCCTGGAGCAGCCGAAGACTTCCCGCGACATCAACGTCGGCGGCACCCGCAACGTGATCGAGGCCGCGCGGCGCGCCGCCCAGAAGAGCGGCGGTGCGCCCCGGCTCGTGTTCGCGTCGACGCTGGACGTCTACGGCCACACGAGTCACCTGCCGCCCCCGCGCCGCACCGACGATCCGGTCGAGGCCACCGACCTCTACACCGAGCACAAGATCGAGTGCGAGGAGATGGTGCGCTCGTCGGGCCTGCAGTGGGCGATCCTGCGTTTTGCCGACGTTCCGCCGATCGCACTGCGCGATCCGCACCCGATCATGTTCACGATTCCGCTGGCCCAGCGCATCGAGATGATCCATCCGCGCGACATCGGACTGGCGGTCGCAAGAGCCGTCGGCCACGACGCGGTGTGGGGCAGGGTGCTCAATATCGGCGGCGGCCGCAGCTGCCAGCTCACGTATGGCCAGTACCTGGAGTCGCTGCTGGAGGCGATGGGCATCGGCGCTCTTCCGCCCGAATGGTTCACGACCGATCCGTACTGCACCGACTGGCTCGACACCGACGAAAGCCAGCGCCTGCTGCAGTACCAGCGCCACGATTTCCAGGACGTCGTTCGCGAGACGGCGGCACTGCTCGGTTGGCGGGCACCGCTGGTGCGCCTGCTCAGGCCGCTTCTGCGCCGGCGCATCGGGCGTCTCGCGAAGATCGCCGCGGACGCGCGCCCGCAACCGCTACCGCGAAACGGCAAAGTCCCGTCGCCTCCGATGGGTGGATGATGCGCAGTCACGTGGTCTCCCAGGCGGAAGGCGAGCTGCCCGGGCTTTACTGCGCGGGCACCACTCCGCTGCCGTAGCGCAGCACCGCGCGTCGTGCTCGCGAATGCGGGCCACGCGTCCGCTCGAATCGTCACACTGACGAAAACGGGGCGCTTCCGGCGCGATTGACCCGCTTCGCGCCCGGAGGGATAAGGCGCCGCACGCGCGCCGCGGCGCGCTTCTTGCGGACCAGCACTCCAGGAGGAAAGCACGCACATGTTCAGCCACGTCATGGTCGGTTCCAACAACGTCGACGCCTCGCGGAAGTTCTACGATGCGGTGCTCGGCACGATCGGACTTCCCGCCGGCATCACCGACGAGAAGGGTCGCGTCTTCTATCTTTCGCCGCACGGTGTGTTCGCGATCACGGCGCCGATCAACGGCGCTGCGGCCTCTGCGGCCAACGGCGGCACGATCGGCTTCAACGTCGGCAGCCCGGGCGACGTCGATGCCTGGCATGCCGCGGGGATCGCCAACGGTGGCACCACCTGTGAAGAGCCTCCGGGCGTCCGCGACGGCGGCAACATGGGCAAGATGTACCTCGCCTACCTGCGCGACCCGTTCGGCAACAAGCTCTGCGCGCTGCACCGCATGGGCTGACGCGAAAAACCGGGACAGGTACGCACGACGTGCATTGCGTCGAATCGTCATGTGTACCTGTCCCGGATCGCGCCCTCGATCCGTTGCCGCACCCCCGGGCGGGAGCGAAACCACAGCAAGCTCCTTCGCTGCAGTTTCCTGCAGGTTCTTTGCGAATCGCGGCGAATCGCGCGCGGCGCGCCTTGCGGCAGTTGACGCCTTCGCCGTGAAGCGCCCATAGAAACGGTGTCGTTCGTCCCCGCCGGGACGAACGGCTGCGGACCTATTCACTACTTCGCGGGCAGGCTGGAGGGGCGCCCGCAACGTCGGGCGCATCGCGCGCGTTCTGCCGCGCAAAGAGCGCCCGAGCATGGAGCGCCCTGTCATGGCCAGCCTGCGTCGCGCCACGTCGTACGTTTTCGTCGCCGTCCTTTTCGTCGTCTTCGCTTCCGCCCCGGCTGAGGCCGGTCGAGTGCTTCGCGTGTGCAACGGCAGCACGTCGCCGTGCCCGCCCGGAACACGCTTCGCGAGCATCACCGACGCCGTCACGCACATCCAGAGCCGCCGCGTCCACGCCGACCGTGCGTGGTGGATCCTCGTGTGGCCCGGCGTCTACCACGAAAAGGCGACCGACAGAGCGGGCGTCTACATCACGACACCGAACGTCCACATCCGCGGCCTGGATCGCAACCTCGTCGTCGTCGACGGCTCCGACGGCAGCGCCGACAATCCCTGCCCGTCCGATGCGGCCTCCCAGGACGTCGCCGACCGCAACGGCATCGAAGTGTTCAAGGTCGATGATTCCTCGATCGAGAATCTCACGGTTTGCAACTACCTGAGCTCGGGCGAGGGCGGCAACGAGATCTGGTGGAACGGCGGAGACGGAAGCGGAACGATCGGGATGAACAGCTATACCGGCAGCTACATCACGGCGACGTCCACATTCTACGCGACGGCCGACGATCCGCACGGCGAGTACGGGATTTTCGCGAGCAACGCGCAGGGCCCCGGGTTGATCAGCCACGCCTACGCCAGCAACATGGCCGACTCGTCGTTCTACGTGGGCGCCTGCCCGGACTGCAACGCGACTCTGTCGCACGTGCACGGCGAAAACAGCGCTCTCGGATATTCGGGCACCAATTCCGGCGGCCACCTGCACATCGAGGACTCGGAGTTCAACCAGAACAGGTCGGGCATCGTGCCCAATTCGCTCAACAACGACGACGCGCCTCCTCCGCAGAACGGCTCCTGCCCTGTCGGCGGCGGCTCGTGCACGATCATCGAGCGCAACTACGTGCACGACAACAACAACGCGAACGTGCCGGGATCGGGGATCGCGAGCGAAGCTCCGGTGGGCGCCGGCATCGAGATTTCCGGCGGCGAGTTCGACACGATCGTCGACAACCGCGTCGAGAACCAGGGCGGCTGGGGTATCGTCACGCACGATTTCCCCGACACCGAGACGCCGCCGCCGGTTTCGAGTTGCCAGGGCGGAGTGGGCGAGGGAATGACGTGCCTGTTCGTCGCGATGGGAAACGTCGTCGCGAACAACCAGTTCGCGAACAACGGCAGCTTCGGCAACCAGACCAACGGCGACCTCGGCAACGAGTCGTCGTCGAACCCGCGCAACTGCTTCTACGACAACACCGACCCTGCGGGACTGACGAGCGAGCCGCCGCTGATCCAGAGCGTCGACGGGCAGCCCTGCGACCAGGCCGGCACCGGCTCGGGAACTCTCGCCGCCGAGCTTGCCTGCGACGCCGGGATCACTCCGTGTCCGCCGGGCTCGACCTATCCCACGCAGACGAGCGTGCAGCTCGCGCCGCTTGTGCGCCAGGACCCCATGCCGGATCCGTGCGCCGGCGTGCCTCACAACGGATGGTGCCCGGCAGCCGGATATACCGGACCCAGGTCCTGAGCCTGTATCGGCAGCTTCGGGCCGTTTCTGGAAACGGGCGCGCGCCTTCGCCATAGAACGCCACCCGCAAACGGCTCGGAGCTTTCGATGAAACTCGGCGTCCTTCTCTTTCCTACTCCCGGCGGCTCGTCCCAGCTCGCGCAGATGGTCGAGGGCCTCGGCTTCGACAGCCTCGTCTTTGCCGACACCCAGAACCTGACCCCGGAAGTCTGGGGCCAGCTGATGCTCGCCGCGCGCGATACCAGCCGCATCGAGCTCGGCACCGGTGTCACCAATCCCGGCACTCGCGACGTCGCGGTCACCGCATCGGCAGCGCTGGCTCTCCAGCTCGAGAGCAAGGGCCGTGCGCTCTGCGCGATCGGACGCGGAGACTCTTCGCTGGCCAAGATCGGCCGCTCTCCCGTCGCCGTGGCGGAGTTCGAGACCTGCCTGCGGCGGCTGCAGGGCTACCTGCGCGGCGAAGAAGTCGATCGAGACGGCACGCCGAGCCGCCTCGAGTGGTTCGCCGACGCGAATGTTCCCAAAGTGCCGGTCGAAGTCGCGGCCACCGGCAAGAAGGTGATCGAGCTGGCCGCGCGGCTGGCCGATCGCATCGTCTTCGCGATGGGTGCCGACGAGGAGCGTCTCGCGCGCGCGATTGACATTGCACGAAAGGCGGCTTCGGCTTGCGGCCGCGATCCCGATTCGATCAAGCTCGGTGCCTGGATCAATTCGGTCATTCACGAAGACGCCGGCGCGGCGCGCGCCGCGGTGCGCGGCGGCCTGTCGGTGTTCGCGCATTTCTCCGGGTTCGCGGGCATGAAACCCGAAGCGATGGATCCGGCGCTGCGCGAGGCGGCGCTGCACCTGCGCGAGAACTACGACCACGTCGGCCACGGGCGTTCCGACGCCGAGCATGCCCGCGGCCTCGACGACGAATTCATCGACCGCTTCGGGATCGTCGGGCCGGTGGAGACGGTGGTGCCGCGCTTCGAGCGGCTGGCTGCCCTCGGCCTGGATTTCTGCCGCGTCATCCCCGGATCCCGCGATGCGCCGGCAGAAATCCTCGGGCCGTCGATGATGACGCTGGCAACGACGGTTCGCGCCGCCATCGCTTGAGTCCAGGCGGCGGCGTCGCCGCCGCGAATCCGACGGGCGGCGGCGTCGCCGTCGCGAATCCGACGGGCGGCGGCGGCGTCCTCGCGAGCCCAGGAGTCAACCCCGGGCGCAGGTTGTGCATCTTGCGCATCTTGCGCGCTTCGGAGCGCGGCCGCCGCTCGCTATGCTGCGCGACATGGCGGCGGTGGGTCGGGGAGGGGCGGCGTCGTTGCGGTTGCGCCCGCATGCCTGCATCGCGGGCGTCATCGCCTCGCTTCTCGTTCTGTCCACGGATCCCGGTCCCGCGGCCGAAGGCGCCACCCGCACTGCGGCAACCGCGGCCGCACCCACGCCGGCCGCGCCCGCCGCACCGGACCAGTCGCGCCTTCCGGCCTTCGAAGGACGCACGCTGGACGGCAAGCGCCTGTCGACGTCGTCGTTCGGCGGCAAGCGGCTGATCCTGCTGTGTTTCAATCCGGGGGTCGCGCAGGCCGGCATCTACGCCGAAGCTCTTGCGAAACTGGCGCCGGAGCAGCGATCGAACAACTTCGAGATCGCCGGCGTCGCCATGGGCCTGGATCCCGCGAAAGCGCGCGAGTTCGCGACGAAGTTCAAGCTCGACTTCCCGATCTTCGACGACTCCGACGGCAACATCGGCCTGCGATTGTCGCTGCAGTCGCCGCTGATGCTCGTCGGCAGCGACGCCGACGGACGGGTCGGACTCGCAATGGCCAGCTTCGAGCACGACGACGGCGGCGCGACCGTCTCTGCCGTCGAGGCCCGAATCCGCGAGTACCTGCGGATGCCAAAGAGCGGTGCCGCGGCCGGCGGTGCCCTGGATTCGCGCCCGCTGGCTCCGACGTTCGAAGCCGACCATG
The DNA here is from genome assembly GCA_036493895.1 of Candidatus Binatia bacterium. NCBI lineage: Bacteria > Candidatus Binatota > Binatia (SeqCode) > Binatia bacterium. The sequence continues at coordinate 17,185 of DASXOZ010000038.1, forward strand.
TCGGTGGCGGCGGTTCCCACTTCCGGCTCGCCGACCTGTCCGGCAAGCCCGTGGTCCTCGCGTTCTTCCTGTCGACGTGTCCGCACTGCCAGCAGGCGCTGACGTTTTTCAAGGCCGAGCTGGCGCGAATTCCCGAAAAGAGCCGTCCCGTCTTCGTCGGAATCGCGATCGACACCCGTGCCTGGGAAGTGAAGTCGACGCTGGAGGAGAAGAAGCTCGATTTCTTCTCGCCGCTGTCGGACCCGGACGGCCGCATCGCTGCAAGCTACTCGTCGTTCGCCGGTGTTCCCGACGTCCTGCTGATCGACGGCACCGGGCACATCGTCTACCGCGAAAAGGGCTGGAACGAGAAGCACGCCCCCGACCTTCTGCGGATGCGCCTGGCCTCGCTTGCCGGGCTCGAAGTTCCGATGCTGCTCGATCACGACGGGTACAGCGGCAACGACGTCTGCGCGGTCTGTCACGTCAAGGAAGCGTCCGCCTGGCACTTCACCGACCATTCGGCTGCGTTCGACGACCTCGTCACGCGCGGCGCCGACCATGATCCGAAGTGCGTCGGTTGCCACGTCGTCGGCTTCGGGGAGCGCGGCGGTTATTCCGAACAGGCGCCGGAGAAGTTCTTCGAGGGGGTCGGCTGCGAGGACTGCCACGGCCGCGGCGGCGGACATCTCGCGACGAAGGCGAAGGGTGCTGCAGCGGCGCACGGCACCGTCGACGGGCACATCTGTGAAAAATGTCACGACCCCGAGCACTCGCTGGGCTTCGACTACGCGAAGTTCCTGCCGAAAGTCTCCCACGCCGCGATCGCGGCTCTCAGCGACCCCGAACGCGCCAAGCTCGTTTCCGGCAGGGGCCAGCCTCGCGACCTGCTGCCGGCAAGCTCGGCGATCGTCGGCTCGATGGCGTGCCGGTCGTGTCACGAGCGCGAATACTCGACCTGGTCGCACAGCGCCCACGCGCGCTCGACCGAGAGTCTTGTAAGCGACCGCAAGGGCAGCGATCCGAAGTGCGTGCATTGTCACGTCACCGGCTACGCAAGGGCCGGTGGCTTCCCCGACGGCGGCAAACTCAATGCCGGCGATGACCTGGCACGGGTGGGATGCGAGTCCTGCCACGGCGGCGGCGCCGATCACGTCCGCAGCGGCGGCAAGCAGGCGGCATCGATCGTGCGCCTCGGCGACAAGTGCGACACCTGCGTGATCCTGCAGATCTGCGGAACCTGCCACGACGACGCCAACGATCCGGACTTCCGCTTCAACGTCGTGCACAAGATCGATGCCCAGCGCCACGGGACCGCGCAGCAGGCCGCGGCAGCGCAGCCGGCGCACTGAACGACGACATGCGCCGAGGCGCTCCGTGCCGTCCGCCCGCGCCCCCAGTGGCGGGTGTGTCGAATTCCACGCGGTCACCGGACGCGGGATGTGGTAAGCGGCGGAATCTTCAGTATCCGCGCCTCGTCCGCCGGGACGATTGCGCCGCCGGGTCACCACCGCTTGACGCTGTGCCGAAGGAACGATGAGGTAGCCGACGAGGGGAGGGGAGCCACAGGAGGCTCTCCATGCCGCTGCTGTTCTCGAGCGTTCCCCCGCGCGTTCCTTCGCGCATTCCCCGGCGCAACTTGGCGCGCGTCCACTTCATCCTTTGCTGTTTGCTCCTTTGCGCTGCGCAGACTGCTGCTGCCCAGTCCTCGAGCCTGTTGTCGAGCGACCACGGTGGTCACTACTGGTTCCGCTACTGCGAGGGCCAGGCTGACGACACACCGCTGCCTCCTGATCCGCGCTCGATGGTGACGCCCACCTTCGACAAGGCGGTCGTGTTCAACGTCTCGTGGTTCAACTGCCTCGCGACCCAGCCGGCCAACTGCGGAGAGCTTCGAGCGCTGCGCGACCAGGGCGCCAATCTCGTGCAGGGCAACGGAATGGCGGGAGCGGGGTTCGAATTCAGCGGCGACAGTGCGAGCAGCACCTGGTCGATCCCGTCGGACCAGTTCAACATGCTGTGGCTGCGCTGGGGACTTCTTTCTCGCCCCGGCAATTTCGACGAGCTGGTGGCCGAGCGCTACGGCACTCCGCTAAGCGCGCACCGCAACCCGTATCCGCTGCCCGGCGAGGATCCGAACCTTACCGACGGAGGATCCGGCCAGCTTCCGATGGCGCTGACGCAGACGCGCAACGCCGACGGAACCTGGAGCGGCAACATCGGCATCACCTGCTCGATCTGTCACAGCGGCCAGGTCGGCTCGGCCGCCGACGGGCCCGGACTCGGCGCGCTCAACGGCAACAATGGGCTGGCCGACGTCAACCTGCTGCTGACCGAGTTCGGCAACGGCAACAACGGCTTCAACCTGATGAGCCTCAACCGCGTGCGCGGCAGCGGCAACATCACCAACTTCCAGCTGTTCGGATTGCTTACCGCCTTCGATTTCCAGACCACGGAACCGGCGCTCATCGCCAATCCCGGCGTGTGGACGTCGGCCAACACCGGAAGCGAGGATCCGCCCAACTGGTGGAACCTCGGTCATCGTGCCGCGAAGTTCTTCGACGCGGGGATGAGCACCGATTCCACGCGCATCGAGCTGTCCTGGTACATGCCGGGGGCGGCCACGCCGCAGTACCAGCAGGGCTACGACTGGATCGGCGCCCACGACTACATGGCGAACACGTGGATGCTCAGCCTGACGTCGCCGGCCTACCCGCTTCCGATCGATACGAAGCTCGCCAGGCGCGGCGCCAAGCTCTTCCACACGCTCGACCTGTGGGCGCCGTCTCGAGCCAACCCCGTGCCGCGGCCCGAAGGCGGCAACGGCTCGTGCGCAAGCTGCCACGGCGCCTATGCGGCGCGCTACACGCGCAACCCGCGCTTCCTGGCTTCCCCGGTGCTCGCGGGCATGGCGGCCAACGTGACGCCGATCGACATCATCAACACCGATCCGGCCAGGATGGAGGGCAACAGCACCGCCGTCGCCGGGGCCGCGCAGTCGAGCTGGTTCACGTACTACGGCCAGGACGGCTGTGCAGAGAAATACAACCTGATCGGTTACCTTGCCCAGCCGCTCTACGGCGTGTGGGCCTCGGCGCCCTACTTTCACAACGGATCGGTTCCGACGATCTGGGGAGTGCTCGATTCGAAGCGCCGGCCGCTGTTCTGGCGACGCACGTCCAAGCCTGCGCAGGCCGGAGTGGTCATGGGTTACGACACCGATCTGGCGCGTGCCTTCGATCCGGTCGAAGTCGGATGGAGATACGACGAGCTCCAGTGCGGCTCACCGGGCCTGACGCCGTACGTCGACTGTGATCCCCAGGATCCGTTCGCGACTCCGATGGTCGATTCGTGGCTCGACGTCCTGTTCACCAACGGATCGCTGTCGTGGAACATGCTCGGTGCGCTCCAGGCGCCGACGCTGACGAACCAGCAGATCGAGGACAGGAAGATCTACAACACGCGCATGTACAGCCAGTCCAATACCGGGCACGAATTTACCGACGTGCTGACCGACGCCGAGCGCGCGGCGCTGATCGAGTATCTGAAGACGCTTTGAGCGGCGGCCCGCCGGGATCGACCCTGTGCGTAAGCGGCAGGAGCCGACCCGGCCGGGCAGCGGGCAATTCGGAAGCATGACGCGACGCCTGCCTGCTTTGCGGGCAGGCGCCTGCATGATCAGCAGGCAACCGGCAGGTTCTGCCTCAAATCTGCGCGCATCTTGCTGCTTTTTCGTGATGTCCACCGTGGCATGTCCCTTGCTCAAGACCTCGCCGGAGGTACTACCCCAATGGCAGAAGGGACCAACACTAGCGGCGTAAAGGCGACGCTCGGGCTTACCGGCGTCACGATGAATGCAATGGCGCTGATCGCGCCCGGCGCGTTCCTGTGGACGACGTTTCAGCTGCAGGCGGCGGCAACGGCTCCGGACGGAAGTTCGGTGGCGTCCGACATGTGGGCGGGCATCGTTTTCGCGCTGATCCTCGCTTTCCTCACGGCATACTCGTACGGCGAGCTGGCGCGCCTGTACCCGGAGGCCGGGTTCGGCAGCGCGTACTACTTCGCGGAAAAAGCCTTCCTCGACCGCGAGAACAAGAGCCACCACCGTTTCGCGCGCCTGGCCAAGCTGGTCACCGGATGGGCGGCGCACCTGTTCTACTGGGTGTACCCCGGCTGCATGGTCGCCTTCACGTCCACGCTGGTCGGCTACCTGTATACGCAGTTCACCGGCGACACGCTGTCGACGGCCGAGCTGATCGGCCTGTCGGCCGCTTTCGCGATCGGCATCGGCTACATCGCGGTACGCGGCGTCAACGGCTCGACGATGACGTCGATCGTCATCAACGTCGTGCAGCTCACGTCGCTGGCGGTCTTCAGCTGCCTGGCGATCTACTACCGCCTGCACAACCCGGATCACGCGGCGCAGTGGTCGTTCAGCGGCGCCTGGGACGTGGTGCGGCCGCACAGCGTGGAGGGCGTGCTGATCCAGTCGACGGTCGCCATCCTGATCCTGGTCGGCTTCGAGAGCTGCACCGCGTTTGCCGCGGAGACGATCGACCCGCGCAAGAACATCCCGCGGGCCGTCATCCTCTCGCTGATTGCCCAGGGCCTGATTGCGTATCTGTTCGAGTACTTCGCGGCCGGCTTCATGGTCGCCGAGACGCTGACCGGCAAGGACGCCACCGGCGCCGCCGTCACCGGCCTGGGTGCCGCGGCAGCCTCCAGCGCTCCGATCGGCGACATGGCGGTCATCCTCGGCAACTCCGTGCTCGGCGGCGTGGGCTTCGGCCTGATGATCACGATCGCGCTGACGGTGTTGCTGGCGCTGATCGGTACGACGCTGTCGTGCCTCAATACGGCAGTGCGCGTCAGCTACGCGATGGCCCAGGACAAGGAGATGCCCGAGCTGCTCGGCGCGATGCACACGAACTACGCGACGCCACACCGCGCGGTATGGGTGCTGGTGGCGTTCTCGATCGTGATCGCGTCGATCGGCGTGCAGTCGGTCGTCGGCCTGACGGGTATCGCGCTGGCGTCCAACTTCGGCACGTTCGTCCTGTATGCCCTCACCTGCATCTGGACGATCATCGCGTTCGCCGAGCGCCACGACCGCCACATCCTCAAGCACTACGTGGTTCCGGTGCTCGGGCTGCTGGCCAACCTGGCCATGCTCGGTGCGATCATCTACCTGTACATCATCGGCAACTCCGATGCGCAGCACGAGGCGTACATCTGCTTCGGGATTGCGGGAGGCTGGGCTCTGCTGAGCATCCTCTACGTGGTGATCGCCAACGCTCGCGAGGGGCGCTCGATGATGCAGCACCCCGCGCGGTCGTAAACGCGGGATCGGTTCCTTCGACCACACCCGGGCAGCCTGCCGTCAAGGCAGGCTGCCCGGGTGTTCGTGTCTTCGCATGACCGAAATCGACTTTTTTCAGGCAACCGACACCGGGCCGGTTCGCAACGGCAACGAGGACTCGATCGGCGCGTGGCCGCACGAGGACGGCCTCGCCTTCGCGGTCGCCGACGGGCTCGGCGGTCACGCCGCCGGCGAAGTCGCCAGCGCGCTGGCTCTCGAGGTGCTCGGCCGCGAGCTCGACCGCGCCCCCGGCTCCTGGGACGTCGGCAAGCGCCTGCGCCGCTCGGTGCAGGAAGCCAACCTCGCGATCCACGGCAAGGCGATCGCCATTCCCGAGCTGTCGGGGATGGCCACGACCGTTACGGCCAGCGTGGTCTGCGGCGACAACCTCGTCGCCGCGCATGTCGGGGACTGCCGCCTCTACCTCGTGCGTGGCGACGAAGTGATACAGCTCACAAAGGATCATACCTGGGTGGCCGAGCAGGTGCAGTATGGCCTGATGTCGGCCCAAGCGGCGCGCTCGCATCCCAACCGCAGCCGTCTTACGCGCTGCCTCGGAATGCAGCTCATCGTCGGCATCGACGTGCTGGTGATCCCGGTCCAGGCGGGCGACGTGCTCGTCCAGATGAGCGACGGCGTGCATGCGGTGCTCGAGGATGCGACGATCGCGTCGGTTGCGAAGACTTCGAAGCCCGAGGACGCATGCCGCATGCTGATCGCGCGTGCGATCGAGGCCGGAAGCGAAGACAACCTGAGCGCCCAGGTCGCGGTCGTAGCTGCCTGCACGCCGTCCTCGACGCCGCGGCGGCGATGGTGGCATTTCGGGCGCTGAGTGCTATACGGGCCGGCTCCCGATGTCCGATCTCGAACCGAATTCCCGCCTCGACCAGTTCGAGGTGACCGGGCTGCTCGCCAAGAGCGGCATGGCAACCGTCTATCGCGCCCGTGATCGTTCGAGCGGACAGGATGTCGTCCTCAAGGTGCCTCACCTCGAGTACGCGAGCGACATCGTTTTCCACGAGCGTTTCCGGCGTGAAGAGGAGATCGGGCTGAAGCTCGATCATCCCGGCGTCGTCCGCATCATCGCTCCCGAATCGAAGAGCCGGCTGTATCTGGCGATGGAATTCGTCGCCGGCGAATCGCTGCGCGACCGGCTCAAGCGCGAAGGACGGCTGTCGATCGAGGAGGCCGTTCGCATCGGCATCGCGATTGCCGACATCCTGGAATACCTCCACTGCGCGGGCATCGTCCATCGCGACCTCAAGCCCGAGAACACGATGCTGCTCGCCGACGGCAGCATAAAGCTGCTCGACTTCGGCATCGCGCTGGATTCCTCCAGGCGCGCGCTCGAATGGAAGGGGCTTTCGCAGTCGGTCGGGACGCCGGACTACATGGCTCCCGAGCAGACGCACGGCAATCCCGGCGATGCGCGAAGCGACCTCTACTCTCTCGGGGTCATTCTCTACGAGATGCTGGCCGGGCACGTTCCGGTAAGCCAGCCGCCGCCGCCGCTCGCTCTGGAGAGGCCCGAAGTGCCGCCGGCCCTCGGGCAGATCGTCATGCAGGCGCTTGCCGAGAGCCCGTCGCGCCGTCCCCAGCGCGCGCTCGAGCTTCGCGACTCGCTCGCGCATCCGCAGAGCGTCGTTTCCAACGCGGGCGTCAGGCGATCGGCGCGCCGGCCGCAACTGGCACTGACGGTCGGCGCCGTCGTCGTCTACGTGCTGCTGATGATCGTCCTGTCGCGCATCGGCGCGTCGCACTGAGCATTAAGCGTTGGCAGTCTTGCGGCCCGCGGCGCGGCCGAAGAACGTCGCGTCTCCGAGCGAGATACCGCTGCAGTAGCCGTACGCCGCTATCCCGGAAGTCGTGCGGCCCGCGGCATACAGGCCCGCAATTGCGTTGCCGTCCGGATCGAGAACCTCCCCGCTCGCGCGCGTGTGCAAGCCTCCGAGCGTGAACGTCGCCCACAATACCTTGTCGGGACGGCAGTCGACGGCTGCAAAGGGCGCAGAGACGAGAGGCTGCAGGAGGGACGGGACCTTGTGGAACAGCGGGTCTTCTCCCTGCGCGGCAAACCGATTGTACAGCTCGACCGTCGCCTGCAGCGATCCATCGGGGAAGCCGGCGCTTCGTTCGAGCTCCTCGATCGTCTCCTCGACGAATGTCGCTTCGAAGCCGAGAGCATTGCGTTCGTAGATCGCGGTGTCGACGATCAGCCAGACCTCGCCGTCATGACGGAACAGGGCTTCCTGCCCGACACGGCCGTAGTAGGTATCCTCGTTGATGAAGCGCTGGCCGCGGCGGTTGACGACGATGCCGCGCATCAGTCGCCGCGGCGGCGTCAGCGGCAGCGCTACTTCGGCCGCGTCCATGCGGATCGTCTCGGCGCCGGCCGCCATTGCCATGCGGATCGCGCGACCGTCGTCGCCGTCGACGCCGAGCTTGAAGCTGCAGGCCGCGATGCGGGGCTGATGCCTGGCCACCATCTGCTCGTTCTTGATGAAACCGCCGGCCGTGAGCACGATTCCGCGCCGCGCGCGCACCAGGCGCTCGCTTCCTTCGTGACGCACGGCGATCCCGACGACGCGTCCATCGTCGGCGACGACCAGCGCTTCGGCGTGTGCATCACAGACGATCCGGGCGCCGCTGCGCTCGGTGGCCGCGACGAGCTTCTGCATCAGGAAACCGCCGGCTGCCGCAGGATGGCGCGGCTTGTGGGCGCGCGGCGCAGGCCTTGCGACGCGATCGAAAGGCCAGCCGTCCTCGCCGCCGGAAAACACGAGGCAGTCGTCGGTCGGCGCTTCCAGTCCCGGCTCCGGATAGAAACTGCGCTTGAACGGAACGCCGTGGGCTTCGAGCCAGTGGAAGTGCGAGACGCTCTGTTCGCAGAACTCACCGATCTTCGCTTCGTCCGGCTCGGGGCCGAGGGCCGCGACGAGAAAGCGGAACATGTCTTCGGGGCTGTCCTCGTAGCCGCACGCCTGCTGCACAGGCGTGCCTCCGCCCATGTAGATGAGGCCACCGGACATCGCCGAGGTGCCGCCGCCGCCGCCGGCTCTCTCGAGCAGGAGCACTTCGGCGCCGGCCTCTGCCGCTTCGACGGCGGCGCAGGCGCCGGCCGAGCCGAATCCGACGACGACGACGTCCGCGCTGTCGTCCCACGCCGTCACCTCGCGCTCGCGCCGCGCCTTCGAAAGGCCTGCCGACTGCTTCCCCGTCATCTGCCCGTGTCCGTGCTGCGGCGAGGGTTCTAGGGTAGTCGCGCTCTTCTTGCGAGGCCGGCCTGGCCGGCTGCGCGTTGCCTCTCGAGCATGGTCACGGCAAGCTCGCGCCGCCCGTGAGGCGCCGAGCAAAGCAGGCCGGCGCAGGCGTCGCGTCCCGGAACAAACCCGCGGAAGAAATCCGCAGAAAGCCCCAACAAGCCATCCGCAGAACCCATCCGCAGATATGATGCGAAGGAGAACCCGATGATCCTCGATCGCTTCCAGCTCGGCGGCAAGGTCGCCATCGTCACCGGCGCCAGTGCCGGCATCGGCCGCGGCAGTGCCCTCGGCCTGGCCGAGGCCGGGGCGAGCGTGGTCATCGCCGCTCGCACCAAGCCCAAGCTGGACGACGCCGCCGACGAGATCTCGCGCACCGGCGCTCGCGTGCTCGCCGTCGCGACGGACGTCAACGACTCGGCGCAGCTCGAGCGTCTTGCCGGGCTTGCGGTTTCCGAATTCGGCCGCATCGACATCCTCGTCAACAACGCGGGCGGCACGGCACCGACTCCGGCGCTGTTCCTCGACCAGGACGATTTCGCCGCGGCGTTCCACTTCAACGTCGGCACCGCGCTGCAGCTGTCGAAGCTCTGTGCGCCGCACATGATCGCCGCCGGCGGCGGATCGATCGTCAACATCTCGAGCGCGATGTCCCACGTCGTCGAGCCGGGCTTCGTCGCCTACGGCTCGGCCAAAGCGGCTCTCTCGCACATGACGCGACTGCTCGCCTGCGAATGGGCGCCTCGCATTCGCGTCAACGCGATTGCCGTCGGCGCCACCGAAACCGAGGCGCTCGGCATGTTCCTCGACGCTGCGCCGAACGTGCGCGACGAGATGATCGCGATGACGCCGATGGGCCGCCTCGGAACACCCGAAGACATCGCGCTCGGCGTGCTTTTCCTCGCGTCTCCCGCCGGCAGCTGGATCACCGGCAAGGTCTTCGAGATCGACGGTGGTACCGTCACTTCGAACTGGCCGCTGAAGATGCCGAACGGGCTCTAGCACGCTGCCCTGGGCGAGGGAGGACAACGGGCGGATGGTGCGATGCGTCGGCGCGGCGAGGCGGTACAGGCATCCCACCGTTCGAAGCGCAGATCGCGGGTTTTCCCGGACCGCTTTCCGGCAGATTCCCCGTGGACTCGCGGGTGCCGGCAGAATAAAAGTACGGGGATGGACCGGGTGTCGCGGGGCCGCATGACGACGGCCCGACCGTGCCCATCTTGTCTATCTGGAGGAGGACCCATGAACCGATTTCGATGCAGCGGGATTCTCGCGGCGACAGCTCTTGCGTATGCGCTGCTGGTCGGCGCGACGGCGGCGAATGCCGCCGACAAGTGCCGGGCCGGTGACTCGGGCCCGTCCGACTCCACGTCGATCGCCGAGCTTCGCGCGGCCATTGCGCGCCTTTGCCCCTGCGCCTCCTTCGACGGCTCGGACGACACAAAGGACCACAAGGCGTTCGCCGCCTGCGCCCAGACGCAGATCGGCCTGGCAAGCGGCGGGACCCCGGTCATGGGGTTTACCATCCGCAGCCAGTGCAAGAGCGAGCTGAAGAAGCTCTACGCCAAGTCGAACTGCGGCTACGCCGTTGCTGATCCGCACGTGATGTGCTGTTCGGTCAAGACCTCGAGCGGGAAGACGTCCGGCGCCGCGGCCACGGTCGACAAGTGCGTGGACTCCGCGAACGGCTCGACGCTGCGGCACTCCTGCGATGCTTCGCCGTTTTCCGCCGACGCCTGCAGCTTCGACGCCAGCAACAGTTGCAAGACGACTCCGGTCGTCCAGGAGACCGTCGACCTGGCGAGCCCGGCCCACCCGGCCAACACTCCGGGCTCGCCCGCAGTGGTCGTCAGCAACCCGAAGCTGCTCGCGCAGTTCGGCGGAGGATCGTTCACGCTGAACAACACGCGCTACACGCGGCACCATCTCGCGGACGCCGTCGGACCGCCCGACGCGATCCTCGTGCTCGTTCCCGGCTTCGAGGGCGGCGCCGGAAACTTCCGCATCCTTGCGCAGAACCTCATCGAGCGCGCTGTCGGCGCCGGCTTCACGCTCGAAGTCTGGGCGTACGACCGTCGCACCAACAAGCTCGAGGATCTCGAAGGCGCCGATCTCGCCGAGGAGTTCTCGAGCCCGCTGGTCGCGCTCGACTGGTTCTTCGGCGGCGAGCTCGGCCTGACGCTGCACCCGGTTCTTGCGGCCGGCCCGAACCGCCGCGCGCAGTTCTACGACACGCAGGCCGACGTGCCGTTCATCGCGAACTGGACTCCGCTCGTATTCGCGCGCGACATCGACGTCATCGTCTCGGCTGCTTCGGCTGCGGCGACCAACCACAACGTTTTCCTCGGCGGCCACTCGATGGGAACGCTGTTCACGGCCCGCTACGCTTCGACCGACTTCAACCTGAGCGGCGTCGGACCTGCCGATCCGGGGTACGCAAAGGTTCGCGGCCTCGTGCTCCTCGAAGGCGGCGGCGGCAATACCTTGGGCGCTCCTCTTACCGCCGATTCGCTCGACCGCATCGTAGCGAAATACGACGGCGGCCTTTTCGGAGCCGTTCGCGACAACGCTCCTCGCTGCGTCGACGGGAGCACGGCGTGCACGGTCGCAACCGAAGCCACCGATTGCGCAGGGCAGGTTCCGCCCAAGTGCACCCCGCCGACGACGTCCTACTCGATCGTCCCCGGGCTTCTCAACGCGCGCGTGCTCAGCGCCGGAGAGGTCACCGCGATCCAGGCGGTCACCGACCCGAATCGCGGCGCGGGCATTCTCGCCGTCGACCAGGGCGCCGTCGGCAACAACGCCGTCGCGAAGGTCCCCGATCTTTCCGGACTGTCGATCCTCGGCAAGTCGAGTGCGTTCGCCGGGATCGGAGGATTCGTCGACGACGACGGCGTCGTCGCGTCTTTTGCGCCTTTCGTGGCGTGCTCGGTCGGCGGCCCGGGAGTCGCGATTCACGGTGTGAAGACGTGGATCGACATTACCGGGGTGCTGGATGCGTCGCTGACACCGAACAACGGTCCTGCGCCGACTTCCCTGCCGGCAAGCGACTGGGGACAGGAAAAGGAAGTCACCCGCATCGACCGCCTGATCGGGAACTTCTACGTCGGGCAGACCAATTTCACCGACACGTATTTCCCGGGCTCCGGGCTTTCGGTGACATCTGCCAGCGGTGTCTGCACGTCGGGCGTCTGCAGCGCCGGCAACGTCGGAGCCGCGTGCTCCGCGGATGCCAACTGCAACCAGTCGATCAGCATCGACTCGAGTGCGCTTTCGATCACCCGCGGGCGTCGCGACATCGAGAACCTGACCCAGGCTGCGAACATCAACGTGCCGGTGATTGCCTTCGGTGGAACCAACGGGCTGGCGCCGGCCCCCGGCGTGTACACGCCGTTCGCGCAGAGCATCGGCCCCTGCACGGCGCCGAGCTGCGACGGAACGGCGCGCGTCATCGACGCATCGTCACCGAATCCGGCCTTCCCGACGTTCGGCGACATCCACGGCGGTTTCGAAGTCTACATGGCCGAGGGCTTCGCCCACCTGGACATCGTGACGGCCGAGGACAACGCCGACAACCCGGTGCCGGAAAAGCTGGTCGCGTTCCTCAAGCGCAACCTGCAGTAGCGGAGAGGGCGGCCGCCGGCATCGCGCTTCGCCGGCAGTCGTCGTCGTGAAATCGGGAAAGGTGATGAAGCGAAGCCGCACCGTGCCTCACGCTGCGCGCGTATGCGCCGCTGCCGTCTCCATCGTCGCAGCGGCGTGTACCGCGCGGCAGCCTGCCGCAAGCGCGGTCGTGTCCTCGTGCGAGCAGGAGATGAAGGATCTCGATCTCCGCTCGCACGGCAGGAAAGCCGACCTTTCGCAGTGGGAAAATCCCGCCGGCATGCACGAGGTCGCCGGCAGCACGCGCGAAGAGAGAATCCTTCATTGGAGCGCGTTCCAGCGTGATTTCACCATCGATGCGTATCGGACGATCGGGGCCGACAGCGACGGCGAAGGGCGGCGCGTGATCGGATACTCGGGCGCCGTCCGCGGAGGGAATGCGGACGCGGTGATGCTGTTGCGCTGGCCGTCGGGTGCCTGGTCGGGCGAGATCCGGATCGGCCGCCAGGACTATGTCATCCGGGCCCGCTGTACGGACCGTGCGGCCTCCGCGACCGACCGACGCTCGGTGGTTTTTCTCGTGGATCGTCCCGACCATCCGCAGGCGTGAATCGCGTGTCGAGGTTTCCACCTGCTGGAGGAGGAGCGTCGCGATGACGATGCGTGTCGTCCTCGCATTCGATCTCGAGCCCGTCCCGCGCCTGCCGGTTCAGAGTGACGGGAGCCACTGGGACGGTTTTCGAGCGAGCGTCGTTCTGGTGCGGCGCCTGCGCGAGGGCTTGTCGCGCACCCAGTCCGTCGTGCCGTCGTTTACGTGGCTCGTGAGGATGGATCCGCAGATCGAGCGCGTCTACGGCCACTTCGGATGGATCGCCGAGCGATTCGCAGCCGACCTGGACGAACTGGAACGCGATGGCGACGAGATCGGGTTGCATACCCACCTTTATCGCTGGGACGACGGCAAGTCCGGCAATTCGCGCAACCCAGGCAATTCCGGCAATTCCGGCAAGTCCGGCAAGTCGGGATGGGTAACCGAATATCGTTCCGTCGAGTGGATGCAGCACTGTGTGGAAGGAGCCACACGTGCGTACCAGGCCACGCGCTCCAAGGCGCCGCGGTCTCATTCCTTCGGTGACCGCTACAGCTCCGAGCAGGGAATCGCGACGCTGGACGCGCTGGGCTTCGACGTGGACATGACGGTGGAACCCGGCTTCGTGTCGCTTCCGTCCATCTACTTCGGGGAAACGCTGCTCGGACCTCTTCCCGATACCTCGCGCGCGCCTCGCGGGCTGTGGCGGCCATCGCATGAGGACTATCTGCGGGACGATCCGGGCACAGGGCGGCGCCTTCGGCTTCTGCCCGTGACGAGCTACCGCTTCCCGCGCTGGATGGAGCCGGGACGCCGCGTCGAGCACCTGGTTCGTCGCCTGCGCGGGGAACATCCCGGGCAGGACGAGAAGCTGCAGGGGTACGCGAGGCTCAGCCCGAGCCAGCGCGGGTACGTGTTTCGCGACGGCGCGCGCCGCGCGGTCGCCGACGGCGGGCTTCGCATACTGCACGTGGTCCTGCGCGTGAACCAGCTGTTGAGCGCAGCCGCCAGCGAGCGCGTCGTCGCCAATCTGAAGTGGCTGGCGGGCGGCGGTCTCGGCGAAGCGGCGGAGTTCGTCTCCGCCTCGCGGCTGCTCGATGCGGTGGACGGCGCCGGTCGCGACGCCGGCTGACTAGCTGCGCAGTGGCGCGAGAGGCCTGACTGCTACGGCAGGCCGTACACCGAAAGACGCTTGCGCGCGCCGACGAAAACCTTGCCGTCGGCAATGGTCGGTACGGTGAATTTCACTGCTCCGCCAGGGCTCTGCTTGCT
>DASXOZ010000039.1 GCA_036493895.1 Candidatus Binatia bacterium
GAAACTACACGTATTTCAACCTGCTGACGGTCGTGCTCTGCCTGTCGCTGCTGGACGACGACGTATTCGAGTCGGTGCAGAAGCGGATCCGGCGCAGTCGCACGCTCGTCGCGCGCTGGCCGGGCGAGCCGCTGCGCTGGAATGTTCTTCGCGTGCTGCGCGTGACGCTGGCCGCGCTGCTGGCGCTTCCGCTGGCGGCCGCCGGCGGAGCGCAGATGATCGCGCGCTTCGGCAGGCCCGACCTCGTGCCGCCGCTGGTCATGCGCGTGGCCGATGCGATCGAGCCGTGGCACCTGACGAGCAGCTACGGACTCTTTGCTGCAATGACGAAGCACCGGCCGGAGATCATCCTCGAAGGCAGCGAGGACGGCACGACGTGGAAGCCGTACCCGATGCGCTGGAAACCCGACGATCCGGCCAGGATGCCGCAATTCGTCGAGCCGCATCAGCCGCGGCTCGACTGGCAGATGTGGTTTGCCGCACTCGGCGACTGGAGGCACAACCCCTGGCTCGTCGAGGTCGAGCGACGGCTTCTCGATGCCTCGCCGCCGGTGCTGGCGCTGTTCGCCGACGATCCGTTCGACGGGCGAAAACCCCGCCAGGTGCGCGCGATGCTCTACGAGTACGAGTTCACCGACCTGCCCACGTGGCAGGAGACCGGAAACTGGTGGAAGCGTCGCCTCGTCGGTCCGTACTCTCCCCCCGTAACCCGCTGACTGGGGGATCGAGTCCTTCCGAGGCCGCTGGACCCTGGGCAAAATCCGGGACAGGAACGCGCTTTCGCATTTTTGAAGAGCGAAAGGAGGAACGAAGATGGATCTTTCCGCCGCTGATCGGCTGCTGACGACGACGCGCTCCGTGCGCAAGCGCCTCGACTATTCGCGGCCCGTGCCCGCCGATCTCGTGCAGCAGTGCATCGACATCGCGATCCAGGCGCCGACCGGTTCCAACGCGCAGGGCTGGTCGTTCGTCGTCGTCACGGACGCCGCAAAGAAAAAGGCGCTGGCCGACCTTTACCGGAAGGGCTTCGAGCTCTACGCCTCGGTGCCGAGGCCCGAGCGCGACCAGGCCGACATTCGCAGCAAGCAGATGCCGCGCGTGATCGATTCGGCGGTGTTCCTGGCCCAGACCCTCGAGCAGGCGCCCGTCTTCGTGATCCCGTGCATCGAGGGACGTTTCGAGGACCAGCCCCAGTTCGCGCAGGCATCGATGTACGGCTCGATCCTGCCTGCCGTGTGGTCCTTCATGCTGGCAGCGCGGGCCCGCGGCCTCGGATCGGCGTGGACGACGATCCACCTGATGTTCGAGAAGGAAGCGGCGCAAATTCTCGGCATTCCCGCCACCATCACCCAGGCTGCGCTGCTGCCGGTGGCCTGGTTCTCGGGCGAGGACTTCAAGCCTGCACGACGCATCCCGTCGCGCGAGATCACGTACTGGGACGCCTGGGGCAGGACACGCTGAGCGTCGGCACCGAGCCCGCCGAACCGATTTTCCCCGGAGCCCCGGCGCGCCCGACGAGCGCTTGCGCAGGGCCGCGTGCTGCGCGTGAGCGCGCAGCCGTGTAGCATCGGGCGCCGATGGCCGAGCGCGTCGACAGCAAGAGGACGGCGTCGATGCACTGGTCGCGGATGCTCGTCTGCGCAGTCATCGGCTTCTCGTCGGGCCTGCCGCTGTACCTGCTGATCAGCCTTGTTCCCGCGTGGCTGAAGACAGAAGGCCTGTCGCTGGCCACGATCGGCGCCTTCACGCTGGTGCAGCTCCCGTACACGTGGAAGTTCCTGTGGGCGCCGCTGGCCGATCGCTACGGCATTGCCGGGTTCGGGCGGCGGCGCACGTGGATGCTGCTGTCCCAGGTCGCGCTGATCGCCGCGATCATCGCGCTCGGCTTCAGCGATCCCGCGACGCAGTTCCGCCAGGTCGCGACGCTGGCCGCCCTCGTCGCGCTGCTCTCGGCGACGCAGGACATCGCGATCGATGCGTACCGGCGCGAGCTGCTGTCGGAGACCGAGCTCGGACTCGGCAACGCCATCCACGTCAACGCGTACAAGATCGCCGGCCTCGTGCCCGGCGCGCTGTCGCTGTACCTGGCCGACCACCTGCCGTGGTCGCGCGTCTACCTGATCACTTCGCTGTTCCTGATCCCCGGTGCGCTGCTGTCGCTGATGGTCTCCGAGCCGGCCGCTGCGGCAGCGGCGCCGCGCACGCTGAGGGACGCCGTCGTCGATCCCTTCGTCGAGTTTTTCCAGCGGCAGGGTGCACGAAGTGCGGCCCTCGTGCTGCTGTTCGTGTTCCTCTACAAGCTCGGCGATTCGCTCGCGACGGCGCTGGCCACGCCGTTCTACCTCGACATGGGTTTTTCGAAGACCGACATCGCGCTCGTCGCGAAGAACGCCGGGCTGTGGTGCAGCGTCGCCGGCGGCCTTCTCGGCGGCCTGTGGATGGTCCGCCTCGGCATCCATCGCGCGCTGTGGATCTTCGGCGTCGCGCAGGCGCTGTCGATCCTCGGCTTTGCGTGGCTGGCGTCGTCGGGTTCGGCGCCGCCCGATTCATCGCGTCTGATCGCGCTCGGCATCGTCATCGGCATCGAGGCGTTCGGAGTCGGCCTCGGCACGACGGCGTTCGTCGCCTACCTCGCGAGCATGACGAACCCGGCGTTCGCCGCCACGCAGTTCGCGCTGTTGTCGAGCCTGATGGCTCTCCCGCGCACGCTGATCAACTCCGGTGCCGGTGTCGTCGTCCAGTCTCTCGGCTGGACGTCGTTCTTCTATCTTTGCTTCGCGCTGTCGCTGCCGGGCATTGCGCTGCTGCCTCGCATTGCCGCGTGGACCGGCGACCAGAACCGGTCCGCCGTCTGATCGAAGCGCCTGCTGCGCGCAGTCAGGTGGGGGCGTCTTCGCCGGCCAGGAAATCGACGATGGCGCGCGAGACGGCGTCCGGCTCCTCGAGCTGAAGCCAGTGCCCAGCGACGGGGAAATGGCGGACCGCGAGATCCGG
The DNA here is from genome assembly GCA_036493895.1 of Candidatus Binatia bacterium. Lineage (NCBI taxonomy): Bacteria > Candidatus Binatota > Binatia (SeqCode) > Binatia bacterium. The sequence continues at coordinate 2,995 of DASXOZ010000039.1, forward strand.
GATCCACTCTTCGAGGCCTTCGGCAAGGCTCGGCAGCAGATACGGGTCGCGGTCGCCCCATAGCAGCAGGGTCGGAATCCGGATCGACGGCACGTCCGCCTGCCCGAAGCGGCGCCCGCGGCGGAACATCGCGCGGTAGTAATTCAAGGCCGAGGTGGCGGCGCCGGGCCTTACGAATGCCTCGCGGTAGCGCATCGCCTCCCCGCGCGCGAACGCGTCGCTGCTTCGAACCTCGCGCCGGAACATTTCGCCGACCGCTCGCGCGTGGCGTGCGGTGAGCAGCAGCTCCGGAAGCCATGGAATCTGGAAAAACAGCACGTACAGCGAATGCAGCCACTGCCGCCTCGTGAACAGGTCGCGGCGATAGGCGGCGGGGTGCGGAGCATTGAGGATGACGAGCTTGTCGAAGCTCTCCGGATGCCGCATCGCCGCGTACCACGCGACGATGCCACCCCAGTCGTGCCCGACCAGCATCGCACGGCCGCCGCAGAGCTGGTCGACGAGCGTCACGATGTCGGCGACCAGCGAGTCGATGTCGTAGGCGCGGATGCCGCGCGGCTTCTCCGACGTGTTGTAACCGCGCATGTCGGGCGCGACGGCTTCGAAGCCGGCTTCGGCCAGCGCCGCCATCTGGTAGCGCCACGAGTACCAGAACTCGGGAAAGCCGTGCAGCAGCACCACGGGCCGGCCGTGTCCCGCACGGACCACGTGAAGACGTACCGGGCCGGCGACGACGTCGTCATGACGCCAGCTCGCGTCGACCGGCGGCGATGTTGCGTGGGCGGCCATCGGGCGCGTTCTCGTCCAAGGACGGTGACGGTTCAATCGCAATCGCTGTAGCTAAGGCGAGGTACCCGGAGCGTCGGCCGATGACGGCGGCGATTCCCCGCTTGCGGCGGACGCGCGCGGCCAGGCGCCGTTTGCAACGCTGGGCAGGACACGCGCAAAAGGGCGCGATGGGCGCTACCACGGCACAGGGACCTCCGGCGTCCGCCGTCGCGAGGCGCGACTGGCCGCGCGGCTGCGGTTTTCGCATGCCGGCCGAGTGGGAGCGCCACCGCGCCGTGTGGACGGCATGGCCTTGCGATCGTGAGTTGTGGGGCGACGACATCGAAGCGGCCCAGGTCGAGTTCACTCTGCTGTGCCGGGCCATTGCCGGCGGCGGGTCCGTCGCCGGCTTGGAGCCCGAGCTCCTGGAGATCCTGGTTGCAGATGACCTGGCCGAGCGCGAAGCCGCAACCGCGCTGGCGGGACTGAAGGCGCGTTTTCATCGCATCCCGTACGGCGACATCTGGCTGCGCGACACCGCGCCGATCTTCGCGACCGGCGACGACGGCGAAGTCGCCGCCATCTGCTTTCGTTTCAACGGCTGGGGCGAGAAGTTCCTGTTCGGTGCCGATCTCGCGCTCTCGCGCGCCGTCAGGCAGGCTTCCGGCGTGCACAGCTTCGACGTGCCGATGATCTTCGAAGGCGGCGCCATCGAGATCGACGGCGAGGGCACCGCGATCACGACGGCCCAGTGCCTTCTCAATCCGAACCGCAATCCGGCGATGAGCCGCGAAGAGATCGAGTCCTGCCTGTCCGATGCGCTGGCTGTCGACAAGCTGCTGTGGCTCGCGGACGGACTCGCCGGCGACCACACCGACGGTCACGTCGACACGCTCGTGCGTTTCGCGTCCCCGGGCCGCGTCCTGTGCATGGAAGCGCGCGACGACGACGATCCCAATCGCGACGTGCTCGAGGCCATTCGCGACGACCTCTCGTCGATGCGCGACGCCGCGGGGCGCAGCCTCGAGACCGTGGCGCTTCCGTCGCCAGGCCTGATCGAGGACTCGCAAGGGGAGCCGATGCCGGCGAGCTACGTGAACTTCTACATTTCCAATACGACCGTCGTCGTGCCGACCTACGGCAGCCGCCACGATGCCGAGGCCGTTTCGGTGATCGCGTCGTGCTTTCCCGGACGACGAACCATCGGCAGACCGGCGCGTGCGATCCTTTCGGGCGGCGGAGCATTCCATTGCATCACGCAGCAGGAGCCCGCGGGGACAAGGTCGTGAGCGACCGCACCGTCAAGGTCGCCGTCGTCCAGTGTGCGCTCGGCGCCGCGCGCGAGCGCAACGTGGCGCGCGTCGAAGACCTGGTGCGCGAAGCGGCATCCGGCGGCGCCGACGTGGTGGTTCCTCCCGAGCTTTTCGAGGGACCGTACTTCTGCAAGACCGAGGACGAGGCGTGGTTTTCCGCCGCGCGCCCGGCCGAAGGCAACGAGACGATCGCGACGTTTTCCGCGCTCGCCGCGTCGCTCGAAGTGGTGGTGCCGGTGTCGTTCTTCGAGAAAGACGGGCCGCACTACTACAACTCGCTTGCGATGATCGATGCCGACGGGCGTGTGCTCGGCATCTACCGCAAGAGCCACATCCCCGACGGTCCCGGTTACGAAGAAAAGTTCTACTTCCGTCCCGGCGATACCGGCTTTCGCGTGTGGCCGACGCGTCGCGGCCCGATCGGCGCCGGCATCTGCTGGGACCAGTGGTTCCCCGAGTGTGCGCGCGCGATGATGCTGCAGGGTGCGGAGCTGCTCGTGTATCCGACCGCGATCGGCAGCGAGCCTCACGATCCCTCACTCGACACGCGCGGGCCGTGGCAGCGCGCGATGCTCGGGCACGCCGTCTCGAACGTCGTTCCCGTGGCTGCGGCCAACCGCATCGGGGACGAGGACGGACAGGTGTTCTACGGGCACTCCTTCGTCTCGAGCCATCGCGGCGAGATCCTGTGCGAGCTCGACGCGACCACCGAAGGCGTGGCGATGGCGACGTTCGACCTCGATGAAGTTGCGCGCGCGAGGGCCGCCTTCGGCTTTTTCCGCGACCGGCGCACCGATCTTTACGGTGCGCTCGCCGGCGCAAAGCCCGCGAAGCACTGATCCGGCTACTCTCTCGCGCAGACCTTCTGCGCGCCCATCGCGTGCACGCGAGTCAGCGTGACCTCCACGTCCACCACCTTCCTCGGCCGCCCGCTCTGCGCGGGGCGTGCGTCGCGAAGACTGCCTTCGATCTCGCGGGCGCGGCCGTAGAGGATGGCGACGGCGCCGTCCTCGTTCCACGCCGTGAACGACACACGGGTGTTGGATTCGAGGTCGCGGCGCCGCGTTGCGTCCTCGTAAACGAGGACGCGCAGCGTCGCGCCGCAAAGCTCGGCATGAACGGGCGCCGAATGCGGCTGGCCGTGCGCCCCGACCGTCGTCATCGCGACCATGCGAATGCCGCGCCAGAACTCGAACAGGTCGCGCGCGCCCATGCGTCTTGGTGGCCACGCAACCGAGTCGGCGAGCGCGCCGGCGGCGGCAGCGCCGCTGGCCGCGAGAACAGCATCCAGGGCAGCGATCGTCTGGTCGTTCTCGGTCGTCTTCATGCTTCCGGATAGCACGATCGCCGGCGGCGGCCACACGGCGCTTCCATCCAGACATCGTCCAGACATCGTCCAGACATTGCCCGGACATTGCCCCGATATTGCGCGCCGCTCCCGTCTTGGGCACAAGATCAGATCCGGGCCTCGCTGGCCCGTTCCAATGCGGGTTCTCGTCACCGGTGCTACCGGACTCGTCGGTCGTCATCTGGTCCGCCGCCTGATCGACGGCGGTCATGAAGTCGTCGCCCTCACGCGCAACCTCGACGACGCCAGCGTCAACCTTCCGGTGCGCTGCGTGATCCATGAATGGGTGCCCGAGCAGGGTCATCTGGACGACCGTGCCCTGGAGGGAGTCGACGGCGTCGTGCACCTGGCCGGCGAGAGCGCCAGCGACGGCAAATGGAGCGTGGTGCGCCGCGACGCGCTGATGCAGTCCCGCATCGACGGAACCCGCACCCTGGTGAGCGCGATCGCTTCGCGCGCGCCCGAAGACAGGCCCTGGGTGCTGGTTTCGGCCTCCGGCATCGGCATCTACGGGGAGCGGGGAGACGAGGTCCTCACCGAAACCTCGCCGCCCGGCGAAGGCTACCTGGCCGAAGTCTGCGTCGCGTGGGAGAATGAGGCGCGCCGCGTCGAAGCTGCCGGGCTTCGCTGGGTGGCGCTTCGCACCGGGCTCGTGCTCGCTCGCGACGGCGGGGCCCTGCCGCACGTGCTGCCGGCCTTCCGCCTCGGCCTCGGCGGGCGCTACGGCAACGGCCGCCAGTGGATGAGCTGGATCCACGTCGACGACCTCGTCTCCCTCTACGTCGCCGCACTGGAAAACCGCGATTACGAGGGGCCGATCAACGCGGTTTCGCCGCAGCCGATCACCAACGGGCAGTTTGCCGACGCGCTGGCGGCGGCGACGCGGCGACGCGCGATGGTGGCGGTGCCGTCGTCGGTGATCGGGATGATTCTCGGCGAGCGGGCCGGCCTCGTGCTGACCGGACAGCGGGTGGCGGCGACGGCGCTCGAGGAGACGGGCTTCGCGTTCCGCTTCACCGACATCGCGGCGGCGCTCGCGGACCTCTGCATCGACAATGCGAAGACGTTCGAACAGGAGATCTGGTTCAACCTCGAGCGCGAGGATGTCTTTCGCTTCTTTTCCGACGCGCACAACCTCGAGATGATCACGCCGGGGTTCCTTCGCCTCCAGATCACCAAGATCCCCGATGACGGGCTGCGCGAAGGGGCGTTGGTCGAATACAAGCTGAGGCTTCACGGAGTGCCGGTGCGATGGCGCACGCGGATCGATCTGTGGGACCCGCCGAGCCTGTTCGTCGACTCGCAGGTGCGCGGCCCTTACCGCAGCTGGCAGCACACGCACTCGTTCGAGCCGCTCGACGGCGGCACGATGATTCGCGACGTCGTGCGCTACGAGCTGCCGTTCGGCGCCCTCGGCGACCTCGTCGCCGGAAAGCTCGTCGAGAAGGACGTCGCTCTCATCTTTGCGTACCGGCGCACCAGGCTTCTGGAACTGCTCGCATAGGCGCGAATCGGGTTTCCGCCCGCAGCGGGGCGGCCGAGGCCGACCCGCCCGGGGGGCCTTGCGACGCATTACGCAGCCACGCAACATTCGGTAATAGCAACGTTTTTTGAGATTTCCGGTTCGATTTCCGGCGACCCGTTGACATGGATAGTGGCGCTATCTACTTGTCGCCCCCGACTGGCCGGGGCGGCGAAGCTGTGCCCGGCGCAAGGCAACAAGGGCCAACTGCGTTGGCCCGGGACAGAAGCATGGCCAACCGCGTTGGCCCGGAACAAGAGGAGGGCCAACCATGTTCTCATCGACGTCGGCCGAGGCGCTGCCCACCGAGTACGATCTCAACTACGTCTGGGACTACTCGACGAAAGAGGAAGGGCTGCGCAACCTCTACGAGAAGTCGAAGCTGGGGCACTGGAACGCCAAGGTCGATCCGGACTGGACGACCGACGTCGATCCCCAGGCCGAGAACATCCCCGACCAGACGATCCCCTGGTACGGCACCTCGCACTGGAACAAGCTTTCCGACCAGAACATCCGCGAGCTGCGTCACTCGGGCCAGGCCTGGACGCTCAGCCAGTTCATGCACGGCGAGCAGGGCGCGCTGATGGTGGCGGCCCAGCTCGTCAACTGCGTTCCCGACATCGATGCGAAGTTCTACGCAGCGCAGCAGGCGGCAGACGAGGCGCGCCACGTCGAGGCCTACGAGCTGTACCTCAGCCGCAAGCTGCAGAAGGAATACCCTTGCAACCCGGAGCTGAGGACGCTGCTCGACGAGATCCTCACGGCGCGCGAGTGGGACATCAAGTATCTCGGCATGCAGATCCTCGTCGAGGGCCTGGCCCTTGCGGCGTTCGGAATGCAGAACCAGATCACGCGCGAGCCGCTGATCAAGGACATCACGTCGCGCATCATGGGCGACGAGTCGCGCCACGTGGCGTTCGGCGTGCTCTCGCTGCGCGAAGCCTACAAGGAGATGTCAGACGCGGAGCTGAAAGTCCGCGAGGAATTTGCCGTCGAGGCTTCCTACCTGATGCGTGACCGGCTGCTGCCCAGGGTCCTGTGGGACGAGCTCGGGCTTCCGGTGCGGGAGATGGAAGAGATCAGCGACCGCTCCGAGACGATGAAGCAGTTCCGCACGATGCTGTTCTCGAAGATCGTGCCGAACGTCAAGCGCCTCGGCCTGCTCAACGACCGCCTGCGCGGCCAGTTCGGAAAGCTCGGCATCCTCGGGTTCGAGGACTGGGAAGCTTCGGCCTGAGTGGGGCGTTGGGGTCAGGCACCAGCGCTGGGGTCAGGCACCAGCGCGCATCAATCGGGCACCGGAGCCGAGTTTATGCGCGCTGGTGCCTGACCCCATTTTTCACCGCTTCCCCGCCAGCGTCTCGGCCAGCGTGCCGAGATCTCCCGTCTCCATTGCGCGCGTCTGGCCGCCGAGAGCCAGGAACTCGGCCATGCGCCGCTTGGCCTCCGCCGTCGGCAGCGTCTGGTTGAACGCGTGGGCTTCGTCGAGCAGCCCTTCTTCGACTCCGTGCTCGGCGGAATTCACCAGCGCCTTGGCAAGACGGATCGCGTCGGGAGGAAAGCTCGCGATGCGCAGCGCCAGCGTCTCGACGAAAGGTCCGAGCTCGTGCGGAGGAAGCGCGCGGTTCACGTAGCCGTAGCGCTCGGCAACGTCGGCCGGGAAATCCTGGCATCCGAGAACGATCTCCAGCGCGCGGCCGCGCCCGCACAGGCGCGGAAGCCGCTGCGTGCCGCTGCCGCCCGGAAGAATGCCGAGCGCCACCTCGGGCTGGCCGAGCACGGCCTTGCCGAGCGCCGCAAAGCGCATGTCGAGCGACAGCACGAACTCGCTGCCGCCTCCGCGCGTCTTCCCTTCGATTTTCGCGATGCTGACCTTCGGCATCGTGCGGAAGCGGTCGACCATCGCATGGAAGAACGACGGGCGCGCCTGGCGCGGCGGAGCGTCGTCGGGAAGCTGCTGGATCAGCGAGACGTCGGCGTGCGCGATGAAGAAGTCGGGGTCGGCGCTGTCGAAGACGACGACGCGCACGTCGGGATCGATCTCGACCTGCCGGCCCAGGCTGTCGATCTCCTGCATCAGCGCGACGTCGAACAGGTTGATCGGAGGATGATCGATCGTCGCGAACAGCACTGCGCGATCGACGCGGATTTTCAGGCACTGATAGCTGTCGTAAGCCAAGCGAATGTCTCCTTGCCGCATCCGAGGCATCGGCGCGGCAGCAGCGCCCGCCGAATCGCGTCGATGGCGAGCGGATCGAGTGTCGGGCCAGACTCCTAGCCGCCGCCGCCGCGAGTCGCAACGCTTGCCGCGAACGGCTGCCACTGAGAAGATCGATGCGGCAGCGCGCGCGGCCGGCTCGCGCCCCTTCGCACCGCAAGGAGTGCAGCATGAAGCGCTTCAAACAGATCCTCGCGACTACCGATCTCTCTCCCGAATCGTTCGCAGCTGTGCAATACGCGGCGCACCTGGCCGAAGGGCAGGGCGCCCGCCTGACGGTGCTGCACGTCCCCCAGACGACGACGCTGCTGTTCACCGACTTCGCGCCGCCGGTCGACCTGCTGAGCCTGGACCGCACGATCGCGGACGCCGGCCGCGAAGCCCTCGAGGGCTGGGTTTCCCGTCACCTGAAGGGGCGCGTCAAGCCGCGCATCCTCATCCGCTCGGGCGTCACGCACGAGATCGTCTGCAAGACGGCCTCCGAGGTCGACGCGAGCCTCATCGTGATGGCGACGCACGGGCGACGCGGCCTCGGCCACGTGATCCTCGGCAGCGTCACCGAGCGTGTGCTGCGCGAGGCGCCGTGTCCGGTGCTCGTCGTGAGGCCGCCGACTCCCGATCCGAAGAAGAAGGCGAAAAAGGCGGCGGCAAAAAAGAAGTAGTGCCGCCGGCCGCAGCGGTGCTCAGTGCTCTTCGTCGCGGTTCACGGTCTGCGGCGAGAACGCCTCCATGCAGATCGCAATGTACTCGGCGCCGCCGTCAAACGGCGAGCTGTAGCGCACCCACTCGCCGGGCTCGGTGATCACGGCCTGGCCACCGTCGACGAGCATCACGCCGCCTTCGTGCTCGACGCGAAGGCGTCCGGCCAGCACGACGGTAATCTCGCGGAACTGCGGCCTCTGTCCCGGCTCCGACCAACCGGCGGGCGAGCGCATGCGGGCGACGCTTACCGCGGTATCGCCGGTGCTGACGCGACCGACGTACTCGTCGATCCTCTTCGGAGGCTTTCCGGTCGCGACGATCGAAGTGGGAGCGGAGATCAGTCTGGGCATCGGCTTGACCCTCGGGTCCTTGGTGCATAGCCTCCGCGCGCCGATCTTGCACCTCCTGCGCGCGAGCCGGGTACGAGCACCTGGTACGAGGCACGAGTACGAGCCACCTGTTACGAGGCACGGGTACAATCCACCCGGTACGAGGCACGAGTACGCTCCATTGGAAACGCCCCCGTCAGTCCCCATTTCCGTTCGTGACCATCGTCGCATCGAATTCGCCGGCAGCGGAGGCATCCGGCTGGTCGCCGACGCCGTCGGTGACGAGTCCGCACCTCCTGTCCTGCTGCTGCACGGCGGCGGGCAAACCCGCCACGCGTGGGGTGCGACGGCGACGAGGCTCGCGCAGGCCGGATTCTATGCCGTGACGCTGGACCTTCGCGGCCACGGCGAAAGCGAATGGGCCAGCGACGGAGACTACGAGATTGCGTCTTTTGCGGCCGACATCCTCGCGGTTTCTTCCCAGCTTCCGGCAGCGCCCGCGCTGGTCGGAGCATCGCTCGGGGGAATCGCGAGCATGGTGTGCGAGCACGTGCACCCGCTCGCGACGGCCGTCGTGCTCGTCGACATTACGCCGCGTATGGATCCCGAAGGCGTGCAGCGCATCGTCGGCTTCATGAACGCGTTTCCCGGCGGATTCGCGACGATCGACGAGGCGGCCGACGCAATTTCCGAATATCTCCCGCACCGCCCGCGTCCTCGCGACACCAGCGGACTGGCCAAGAACCTGCGTCTCGGCGAGGACGGTCGCTACCGGTGGCACTGGGATCCGCGTTTTCTCTCCGGCCCTCCGCGAAGCTCGCACGAGCACTATCCCGAGCGCATGAACAACGCCGCGCGCTCCCTTACGGTGCCGGTGCTGCTGGTGCGCGGTCGCATGAGCGAGATCGTCAGCGAACAGGGCGTGCGCGAGTTTCTCGAGATGGTGCCTCATGCCGAGTACGTGGACGTCGAGGACGCTTCGCACATGGTCGCCGGCGATCGCAACGACGCGTTCTGCGACGGCGTGATCGAGTTCCTCAAGCGCAAGCTTCTCGGCGCGCCGTGAAGCTCGAAGGCGACGCTCGCGGCCGCGCTCTGGCGCGCTTTGCCGCCGCGCGCGTCGGACACCTTGCCACCGCATCGCCGTCGGCGATCCCTCACGTCGTGCCGCTTTGCTTCGTCGTGGTCGGCGAAGCGGTCTACTCGGTGATCGACGACAAGCCCAAGCCGCGCGGCCGCGTGCTGCAGCGCCTTCGCAACATCCAGCGCAATCCACATGCGAGCGTACTGGTCGACCGTTACGACGACGACTGGTCGAAGCTGTGGTTCGTGCTCGTCCAAGGCGAAGCGGGACAGGTCGAGGACGATGCGGAGTACGCCGCTGCGCTCGAGGCACTGCGCAGCAAGTATCCGCAGTATCACTCGATGCCGCTCGCGCGTGCGACCCATCCGATGATCCGCGTGCGGATCGCAGAGGTGGTCGGCTGGAATCCCGGCGGCGACTGACCGGCTTCGATCAGCGCCCGGTTTCGATGAAGTGTGACACCGAGAACACTTCCTCGGTGGTCCCTTCCTTGTCGCCGAAATTGAAGTACCAGCCTTCCTCCTGCGGCGTGCTCGGCGAGGGAAGCTGACAGCGCGTCGCGTGGTTGAGCTGGATGTCCATCATCGACAGCGCGGGGATGTAGAACTGGTCGTAGTCGTAGACCGCTTTCTTGGCGGTCGGGATCGGCTTCTTCCCGAAAGCCCAGGTCTGCACGAGGCTCTTCCACAGCGCGCCCTTCAGGTCGTAGATCTCGGTGTAAGGGATCAGCAGGCTCTCGCGGTCCAGGTACAGCACCCGCTGGCCGAAGTTGTAGCCGCCGAGGCGGGAGACGGCCAGAAGAATGTAGACCTCGCGCGGCTCCCAATCGTCTTCCTGCAGGAAGTCGGCGGGCGGCGGCTGGAACTTGGCCGGAAGATTTTTCGCGTGAAGAACGCCGAGCACCGTCTTCTTGCCGAGGTACTTCCAGTCGCTCCATGCCGGATTGCCGGCGTAGCCTGCGTAGCTGTCCAGGTCGATGTCCTGGCCGAACACGCCTTCGGAGCGCTGCGCGCTGCTCAGGCGCCGCACGCGCTTGAATTGCGGGAAATACAGCCACGAATCGTCGGGGCGGGCAGGGTCGATGTAGCGGATGTACGTGAAGCCGGCGCCCTTCAGGTCGAACGGCTCCTGGACCGCGCCGAGCATCTCGCGGTAGCGGATGCCCTCGGTGGTCGGCCACGTCGGCTTGGGATCGACGTGAAAGCGGCCCGTGTAGAAGATGCGGCGGAAGTTCTCGGTGTCGTAGTGCCGCTCGACCTGCATCGCCTGGCCGGGAGCGATCGGTCCGGTGTCGCAGCCGAAGTTTCGCACGGCCACGTCGTCGACCGAGATCCTGTTCTCGAAGTTGAACATCATCTTGATCGCGACGTCGGGGTCGTCGTCGTTGACGAGCGGGAACGGGATTCCCGCGACGAAGTTCTTCATCGAGTTCTTGTCGGCGGTCAGCTCGACCTGCGGGCTGTACTTGCGCGTCGCTTCTTCGCGAAACGGCTCGAGCGGAGCGGGCTTGGCCGCGATGACGGGAAGCGTGGCGCCGCGCGAGACGGCCCACTGGATCGACGGGCCGAGCAGATGCTTCCAGCGCTCGAGGTTGTTCTTCGAAACGATCGTTCCCGGCGGCGGGATGTCCTGCGGCGAGCCCCGGACCGGCGCGCCCTGCGCGACCGGTGCAGCTTCGGCGGCGCGCTGCGGCTTGGACGGCGGCGGCGCTTCGGCCGGCGCCGCCTGCTCGGGCGCGGCCGGCGCAGCCTTCACGACGGCCTTGGACGGTTTTCTCGGAGCAGGTCTGGCGACGGCCTTGCCTCTCTCGGGCTTTCCCGCCGGCGCAGCGGGCTCAGGCTGCGCTTCCTGACGGGTCTCGGCAGGCTCGGCGGCGGCGGGCGCGGCCGGTTGGGCAGCGGGTTGCGCAGCCGGCGGCGGCTTCGCTTCCTGCGCGGCACGCGACGGCAGCCCGAGCATCTTGCGCAGCGTCTCGACGTCGGTGCCGGCGGGAGCCGGAACGATTCCACCTTCGGGAGATGGGCGGCCTTCCTGCGCGAGCACGCGCGCTCCAGCGGCGAGGACGACGAACGCGACGAGCGTCACCTGGGCTGCGCGAAGCGCGCCCAGGAAAAAGCGCTCTTGCAGGGTGCGTCGTCCCCGCGGGACGGCACGAAATTGATCGGAAAGCCTCTTCACTGAACCGTGTCCCCTCGGTCCTACGAGCCCTGTCCCCTGCCGGAATATCCGGCGTGTTCCCCCCTCTATGGGGACAGCAGCAGTGATGCAAGAAATCCGTGCAAGGCCTTAACATTCATGCAACTGGCATTTCTCGCGGACGTCTTGCTCGCACTGCGTCCTCAGGTCTTTAGATGATCGTAAGGGGCTCGAGTGGGGCCCCTATCTGGGGAAACTGGGGCGGGTCTTTCCCGCCCATCGGGCAGCCGTTTTTCTGCCCGCACGGGGGACCGAACACATGAGGATTCGAAGCCGCGACTTGATCGTCGTCACCGGTCTTGTGCTCGCCGGCACCCAGGGAGCGTGGGCCCAGGGCTCTTTCTACAACTTCGAGACGCCGCCGGTGCATCCGGTCGAGATGACGCCCGACGGGACCCGCCTGCTCGTCACGAACACAGCCGACGGGCGCCTCGAGGTGTTCACGCTCGGCGGAGCGCTGCCGGTGCACACCGCATCGATCCCGGTGGGGCTCGAGCCGGTTTCGGTGCGAGCCCGGTCGAACAGCGAGGCCTGGGTCGCCAACAAGATCTCCGACACCGTCAGCATCGTCGATCTGACGGCCAGGAACGTCGTCGCGACGGTCGCGGCAGGCGACGAGCCCTGCGACGTCGTCTTCGCGGGCAGCCCGCAGCGTGCGTACATCAGCCTGGCCCAGCCGAACCAGGTCACCGTCTACGACCCGTCGACGCTGGCGCACACCGCGACGGTCAACATCCAGGGAAAGGACATCCGTGCCCTTGCCACCGATGGCACGCACGTCTACGCGGCGATCTTCGAGTCGGGAAACCGCTCGATGATCCTCCCGCAGTCGATCGTCGACGATCCGAGCGGCCCTTACGGCGGCGTCAATCCTCCGCCGAACAGCGGCATGAGCTTCAATCCTCCGATCGCAGGCGGCCTTCCGGCTCCTCCTGCAGTCTCGCTGATCATCAACCGCGAAGGGACCGACTGGAAAGACGACAACAACAACAAGTGGGATGCGCTGATCACCTGGGGCCTCAACACCAACGACGTCGCGATCATCCAGACTTCGAACCTCGCGGTCACGTACGCGCTGGACCTGCTCAACATCAACATGGCCATCGCGGTCAATCCGGCCAACGGACGCGTGTTCACCGTCGGCAACTACGGCCCGAACGAGCACCGCTTCGTCGAAAACGCGCTCGATAACCTTCGCATGCGCATCGCGAGCTTCGATCCGAACAACGTCAACGTCGGCAACGGGGTGGCCGATCTCAATTCGCACCTGTTCGCGACGCCCGGAAATCCGCAGTTCCTCAAGACCAGCGTCACGCCGGCCGAGCAGCACATGTCGATCAGCGATCCGCGCGGCATCGTGTGGAAAAGCGACGGCTCGGGCGCCTACATCAGCGGCATGGGCTCGAACAACGTCATCAAGGCCAGCGCAACGGGAGCCCGTCTCGCGACGATCGACGTCGGGCAGGGACCCACCGGACTGGCTCTCGATACGCCGCGCCAGCGACTGTACGTGTGGAACCGGTTCGAAGGCAGCGTCTCGTCGATCGACACGGGCACCGACACCGAGCTCGGGCGCTCGAGCCTCTACGATCCGACGCCGGCAGTCATCAAGACGGGCCGCCCGTTCCTCTACGACGCGCACCTGACGAGCCGGCTCGGCAACGAGTCGTGCGCGTCGTGCCACGTGGACGCCAACCGCGACACCGAAGCGTGGGACCTCGGCGACCCGGCCGGTTCGATGAAGACGCTGGACGTGCCGTGCAACACCGGCGTCGGGCCGTCCAATTCCTGCAGCGACTGGCATCCGATGAAAGGCCCGATGATGACGCAGACGCTGATTGCGTCGGTCGGCACCGAGCCGCTGCACTGGCGCGGCGATCGCGAGAACATCGCAGCGTTCTCGGTCGGCTTCACCGACCTGATGGGCGCCGCGGCGCCGCCGACGCCCACGCAGATGAACCAGCTCGAAGCGTTCCTGGCAACGACACACTTCCCGCCCAATCCGTACCGCACGTTCGACGACGCCTCCCCGTCGTCGGTGCCGGGATATCCGGGCAACGCCGCCAACGGAGAGATCCTTTTCGACACGAGCGCGATCCAGGGCGGCACGACGACCTGCGTGACCTGCCACACGATGCCGACCGGAGGCGCGGGCTTCGTCGTTTCGCCCGACATCATCGGCGAGACCCAGGGAATCGCGGTTCCCCAGCTTCGCGACATGTACAGGAAAGTGGGCCTCGACTTCACGTCGACGACGAACAACCGCGGGTACGGCTTCGGTCACGACGGCGGCTTCGACACACTGTTCGATTTCCTGAAACAGTCGCGCTTCCATTTCCCCGCCGGCTCGCCGGGCGACACCGAGAGGCACGACCTCGAAGCGTTCCTGCTCTCGTTCCCGTCCGGCACTCACGCGGCGGTCGGCCGCCAGATCACCGTCGACGGTAACAACAAGGCTGTGCAGGCGACCATCGACCTGATCGACGCGATGCTCGGCCTTGCCGATGCCGGCAAGGTGGGGGTGATCGCTCGCGGCAAGTTCGCAGGGGAGCAGCGCGGGTGGGTCTACGTTGCAGGCACCAACAGTTTCCAGTCGGACCGTGCCGGCGAAATGGTCACTGCCGACAACCTGAGGCTCGGCTGTGCGGCCGCAAGCGAGGTCACGTTTACCGTCGTGCCGCCGGGCACGGAGGTGCGCCAGGGCGTCGATCGCGACGAAGACACCTGGTTCGACAGCGACGAGATCGATGCGGGAACCGATCCCGCTGATCCGAATTCTCATCCGAGCGGGATGGGAACCGACTCGGATGCCGACGGAGTGCCCGATGCGAGCGACAACTGCCCGACGGTGTCCAATGCTTCGCAGGCGGATGCCGACGCAGACGGCGTCGGCGACGCGTGCGATCCGTGCACGTTCGGTGCGACTGCGACGCTGGCCCAGCTCGCGCTCGGCCGCGTCCCGCTGCCGCTCGGAGACGAATCGCTCAAGCTCAAGGGCGCCGTCGACGTGCCGACTTCGCCGGCGATCGATCCGGCAACCAAAGGACTGCGCATCCTGGTCGGCGACGCGTCCAATGCGACGCTGCTCGACGTCACGGTGCCGGGCGGCGCGTCGTGGACGTCGAAGGCGACGGGTGCGACGTTCAAGAGCGCGGCGACGACGGGAATCCGTCGCATCAAGGTGCGCTGGAAGGCCGCGACCCCGGGGCACCTTCTGATCGGCATCAAGGGAAGCGGGCTTTCGGTCGATGCGACCGCTGCGACTCTGCCGCTTCACGCGACGGTCGTCATCGATCAGCCGGTGGCAGCCGGTGGCCAGTGCGGGGACTTGTTGTTCCCGGGACCGTCTCCGGCACCCCACTGCGCGATGGCCGGCGGCGGGACTGCGATCTTCTGCAAGTAGCGAAGGGCTAAAGGCACCGGCGTCCCGTCGATTTACGGGGCGCCGGTGCCATCGCCTCAGCGCGGCCCAGCGCGACCGCATTGCCGCGTAACCTTTCGGGCGCGCCGTTCGTGAAGGTCCCAAAACGACGGAGGTGACCCTTCATGGCCACGGTCCAGAACCAATCGCTTTCGTTCGCCGCCGACCTGGGGGCGAATTCTCTCGTGCAGACGCGTTCGTCGGGCCCTGCGGCCTTCGACGCCGACGTCATCGTCGTCGGTGGCGGACTTGCCGGGCTGACGGCGGCCGCGTTCGCCGCGCGAGCCGGCGCGCGCGTCGTCCTGCTCGAACGCACCGAAGAAGCCGGCGGACGAGGGACAACCCATGAGAGCTCCGGATATCGCTTCAACGTCGGTCCGCATGCCCTCTACGACGGCGGCCCCGCGTACAAGACGCTTACCGAGCTCGGCGTGTCCTTTACCGGCCGGCGCCCGGCGGTCAGTGGCGGACTCGGGTTGCACCGCGGAGGACTTCACGCGCTGCCGGGCGGATTCATCTCGCTGCTGACGACGGATCTCGTTCCGCTCACCGGCAAGCTCGAGCTCGGCCGCGTGCTCGGCTCGCTCGCGAAGATCGATGCCGCGTCGGTCAAAGGTCAGACGTTGCGCCAGTGGCTCGACGCGACGTTCCGCGACGATGTCGTCCGTGCGCTCGTCGAAGCGCTCGCGCGGCTGACGTCGTACGCGCACGATCCGGAGCGCTCGTGCGCAGCGGCTTCGATCACGCAACTGCAGGCCGGATTCGCCGCTGGCGTCCTCTATCTCGACGGAGGATGGGGCACTCTGGTTGCCGGGCTGCGCAGCGCCGCCGAAGCGGCCGGTGCGCGCGTGAAAACCGGCCACCGCGTGAAATCGGTGCGCTCCCGCGGCGACGGTGCCGAGGTCACGCTGACCGACGGACGCGCGCTGCGCGCGCGCATCGCAATTCTTGCGCTGCCGCCGCCGGTTGCGGCGGCGCTCGCCGAAGGCGACGGCGCCGCGACCATCGCCGCGTGGGCCGGCAGCTCGATTCCGGTCAAGGCCGCGTGCCTCGACCTCGCTCTGCGGCGCCTGCCGGACCCGCGGCGCCTGTTCGTGCTCGGGATCGATGCGCCGCTCTATTTCTCCGTGCATTCGGCTTCGGCCGCGCTCGCTCCCGACGGCGGAGCTCTCGTCCACGTCGCGAAGTACCTCGGCCCCGACTCGGGCGATGCCAAGCAGGTGGAACGGGAGCTCGAGGCGTTCTGCGATCTCGTGCAGCCAGGTTGGCGCAGCGTTCTCGTCGAGCGCCGCTATCTTCCGTCGATGCTCGTCACCGGGGCACTCGTGGCCGCCGATCGCGAGAGGCCGGGTCCGGAGCTTCCCGATACCGATACCGTGCTGGTCGCCGGCGACTGGGTCGGGGACGAGTCGATGATCGCCGACACTGCCGTCTCGAGCGGTCGCAAAGCCGGTCTGGTGGCGGCGGCGCGCGCCCGCGCGAGGGTCGCAGACGACAGCACTGCCGCCGCCGCGCTCGCATGAGCAGGGCGGAGGCGACAGAGTCGCCGCCGGAGCTCCTGGCGGCGATGGCAGACCGATCCGCAGCGCTGTTCGACGAGCATCGCGGGTTCCTGTGGGGACTGCTCTACCGGATGACCGGCTGCGCGGCCGACGCCGACGATCTCGTGCAGGAGACGTTCGTGCGCCTGCTCGAGAAGGATACGGACGGCGACGACCGGCCTCTCAGGCCGTGGCTCGTGCGCGTCGCGATGAACCTTGCACACGATCTGCTGAGACGACGCAGGCGAAGTCCGTATGTCGGTCCCTGGCTGCCGTCGCCGGTCGCCGGGGACGATGAGAGCGAACGTATCGAGGCCGTCGAGGTCGTCGCGTCCGGCGTCAGCACCGAGGGCCGTTACGATCTCATCGAGAGCATGTCGATGGCGTTCCTCGTGGCGCTGGAGGC
Organism: Candidatus Binatia bacterium; assembly: GCA_036493895.1. Lineage (NCBI taxonomy): Bacteria > Candidatus Binatota > Binatia (SeqCode) > Binatia bacterium. The sequence goes on from DASXOZ010000039.1 coordinate 19,843, forward strand.
GCTGACGCCGCGCCAGCGTGCCGTGCTGCTGCTGCGCGACGTGTTCGACTACTCGGTGCGCGAAACCGCGGTGGTACTCGGTTCCAGCGAAGGAGGAATCAAGGTCGCGCACCTGCGCGCGCGGCGCGCGATGCAGGGCTACGAGGGGACGCGGCACCCGTCGGTGGCTGCGGCGCGCGACAAGGCCCGCGAGGCGCTGTGGAAATTCACCGAAGCGCTGGTCGCCGGCGACCTGGCCCGCGTCGAGGACCTGCTCACCGAGGACTGCCGCGCGCTGAGCGACGGCGGCGGCGAGTTCTACGCCGCGCTCAACCCCATCCTCGGAGCTTCGCGCGTCGCGCGTTTCTACCAGGGCATCCTGTCGAAATACGGGGGCGTCGGCTCGATCGTCGGCATGCTGGTCGGCGGCATGCCGGCGCTGTACCTCGACTTGCCGGACCGTGGCGCCGGCCATCCGGAGATCGACGCGTCACGCGTGGCGCGTCGCTTCGTGCTTCAGGCCGACGTCGATTCGAACGGGCGTATCACGACGCTCTACGCCGTGCTCGCCAGCCGCAAGCTGACGCACTCTAGGCCCCGAGAAGCTGCTTCTTCAGGTCGCGCTTGAGAATCTTGCCGGCGGGATTGCGCGGCAGCGGCTCGTCGAAGAACCAGACCTTGACCGGAACTTTGAAGCTCGCGAGTCTTTCGCCGACCCACTTCTTGAGCTCTTCTTCGCTCGCGCTGCGGCCGGCGGCCAGGTGCACCACCGCGCCGACTTCCTCGCCGAGCACCTTGTGCGGGATGCCGATCACCGCGGCATCGGTAACCGCGGGGTGTTCGAACAGCGCACCCTCGACTTCGACGGAAGAAATATTCTCGCCGCCGCGAATCAGCAGGTCTTTGGCGCGGTCGACGAGGTAGACGAACCCCTCTTCGTCGATGCGTGCGAGGTCGCCGGTATGGACCCAGCCGTCGGTGAACGTCGCGGTCGTTGCTTCCGGTTTGTGGAAGTATTCCTTGACGACGTTCGGTCCCTTGATCCACAGCTCGCCGACCTGGCCGGCCGGCAGCGTGCGGCCTTCTTCGTCGACGACCTTGAGGTCGCAGACCGAAACCGGAACGCCGACGCTGTCGGGATGGCGAAGGTAATCGACGCCCATGTTCATCGTCGTGACCGACGACGTCTCGGTCATGCCGTAGCCATTGCTCGGAGTACGGCCGGGAAACATTTCCTCGATCATGCGCACCAGCTCGGGAGCGGCAGGCGCGCCGCCGTAGCCGATCGAGCGCACGCTCGAAAGGTCGCGTGTCTTGAAGTCCGGGTGCGTCAGGACCTGCCAGACCATCGCGGGAACTCCGCCGAACGTGACGACTTTCTCGCGCTCGATCAGCTCGAGGGCGCGCGCGGGATCCCACTTGTGCATGATCACGAGCTTGTTGCCGGCGGCCAGGTTCGCAACGAGGATCGAATGGCAGCCGGTGGCGTGGAAGAACGGCACGGACAGCAGGTAAACGCTCTGGCCCGGGCCTGCCGGCGGTTTGGCGCCGGGCACTGCTCCGCGCATCGCGGCGCGCATGTTCGCAAAGCGCAGGCTGAACAGGTTGCCGCAGATGTTGCGGTGGGTGCCGAGCACGCCTTTCGGATGTCCCGTGGTGCCTGACGTGTAGAAGATCGTCGCGTCGTCCTCCGGATCGAGCGCAACCGCCGGCATTTCGGCACCGGCGGGCGGGTTACCGAGGACGCGGTCGAAGTGCTCGGCTCCGCCGGGAAGCTCCGCTCGCGGGTCGCGTGCGACGATGATGCGAAGGCCCGCAAGCTGCGAGAGCTCGGGAACCAGGCGGTCGAGGCGCTCGGCATCGCCGAAAAGAACGGTCGAGCCTGAGTCCTGAAGACCGTAGACGAGCTCGGGCCCGGTCCACCACGCATTGAGCGGCACGACGATGGCGCCTGCGGACGCGGCGGCCCAGAACGCGACGGACCACTCGGGGAAGTTACGCATCGCGATCGCGACGCGGTCTCCCTTCTTTACGCCGTAACGATCGCGCAGGACTTGCGCGAGGTGGGTGCAGGCGAGGAAGTGCCGCTCGAACGTCCAGCGGTCGTCTTCGTAGACCATGAAATCGGTGTCGCCGTGCGTTCGGCTCAGTGCCAGCACGGCGGCGAGCGAGGCCGGAGCGTTCTTCCACACGCGCGTCGGAACGCCGCGAATGACGATCTCTTCCATCTCGAGCACTTCGCCGGGCGCAGTCAGCCTGGCATGGATTTCGTGGATCGACGGTGCGTTGTTCATCGGTGGTCCTTGCGCTGCAGCCGGTGAAAGCAGGGAATTCCCGCAGTTGGAACAGTTGGAACAGCTCGAACAGCTCGAAATGGGAAAGCTTATAACCGAGACCGCCTCCGGGTGAAGCTCCGGCTGCGGAGGGCATCGGGCAGCCTCGCCGGCGGTCCGTGGTCGCCTCTTTTTCGCCAGATCACGACGCAAATCGCCCGGCACCGTGCGGCGCGCCGTCGCGGTTGCACAAATCCGGCCCCGTGGCGATATGCGCGCCGATGCCGCGCTACGCCGACGACCTTACGCTGCGCCTGGCGCGCCGCCAGTATTTCGACGCCAACGGGTTCGGCGAGGGCGGCTACGACGAGAAGTGGGTCAAGGTAAAGATCGGTCCCTTGCCGTTCGCGTTCCCGAACACTGCCCAGCGAGTGCGCTCGGTGCGACTCCACGACCTGCACCACGTCGTCACCGACTACGGCACCGACATGACCGGCGAGTCGGAGATCGGCGCGTGGGAAATCGCATCCGGATGCCGCGACCACTGGGCGGCGTGGGTGCTCAACCTGTCGGCGTTCGGGCTCGGGCTGCTGATTGCGCCGCGGGCGATGTGGACGGCTTTCGCGCGCGGACGCCACAGCGCGAATCTCTACGACGGCGAATACGACGAGGCGCTGCTCGACGAGAGCGTGCGCTCGCTGCGCAGCCGCCTGCGCCTCGGTGCGGCAGCGCCTGCTGCCAACGCGACCGACGTCCTCGCGTTCGTCGCCTGGTCGCTGGCGGGAATCCTCGTCTTCGGCACCGCGCTTGCGCTGACGCTCGCCCCGCTGGTGCTGATCGTTGCGTCGCTGCTGCGCCTGCTGATGCATTGACGGCGATGCCTGCCGCGCAAATCCACGGCAGCTGCGACCCGCGCTTCGAACGCGTGCGCGAGGCCTTCGCGGGAAATTTCGCCCAACACGGCGAGATCGGCGCTTCGCTGGCGGTCATTGCCGGCGGGCGCACCGTCGTCGATCTGTGGGGCGGGCATGCCGACGCTGCGCGAACGCGTGCGTGGGAGCGCGACACGCTCGTCAATGTGTTTTCGGTGGGCAAGGGCGTGCTCGCGCTGGCGATGCTGATGCTCGTCGATCGCGGCCTGGTCGATCTCGATGCTCCGGTATGCCGTTACTGGCCGGAATTTGCGGCGGCCGGAAAGGAAGCGATCACCGTGCGCCAGCTGCTCGCCCACCAGGCGGGCCTGCCGGCTGTGCGCGAAGTTCTGCCCGACGGCGCGATGTACGACTGGGAACGCATGACGTCGGCACTCGCCGCGCAGTCTCCGTGGTGGAGGCCGGGGACGCGCCACGGCTACCACGTCAACACGTTCGGATTTCTCGTCGGCGAAGTCGTGCGGCGCACCAGCGGCTTGAAGCCCGGAGCTTTCATTCGCAATGAGATCGCGGCCCCTCTCGATGCCGATTTCGTGATCGGCGTTGCGCCCCGGGACGATGCAAGGGTGGCCGAGTTCGTCTGGCTTGCGGAGCTTGCCACGGTGCCCGAGGTCGATCGCACGCGCATCCGCGACGAAGAGCTGATGCAGCTGCATACCTATTTCAATCCGCGGGGCGCCTCCGGTCACGGCACCGTCAACGACACGCAGTGGCGCCGCGCCGACTATCCGTCGACCAACGGCCATGCCACCGCGCTCGGCATCGCCAGGATCTACGGCGTCGTCGCCGCGGGAGGTCGCGCAGGCATGGTGTCGCGCGAGGCGCTCGACGAAGGCGCGCGTGAGCACTCGGTCGGAATCGATGCGGTGCTCGGACGTCCGTCGCGATTCGGGCTCGGTTTCCAGCTTGCGCCGCTCGACAAGCCGATCGGGCCGAATCCGGGGGTCGTGCTGCACTTCGGCGCCGGCGGTGCCCTCGGTTTTGCCGATTCCGTTGCCGGTGTCGCGTTCGGCTATGCGATGAACCGGATGGGGCCGCGCTACCACAACCCGACCAACCGCAACCTGATCGGGGCTCTGTACGAGTGTCTGTAGCCATTGCCGGATGCTCGCGGCGGGCCTATCCTCGAAGCGGCATGAAGAAGGCAAGCGGGCTGTCCGGCTGGATCGCGATGGGCGCCGTTCTGGTGCTTTGCGCCGTCGCCGGCGCAGACATCGCGACGACTGGCATTTCCGGCGTCGTCGTCAACACCACCTGTGCCGGCCCCTGCGCGGTGCCGCCTCCGCCGCCACCGTTGTTTACGGGTGACGGGCTCACGGTCGTGATCCGCAGCCTGCCCGACCATGCGCTGGTGGCCAGGCTGCACCCGACCGACGGACATTTCGGCATCGAGACGCCGCCTGGTCTCTACAAGGTGCGTGCTTTCGTCGGCGATCCGAGAATGCCGACGTGCTGGGCCGGCTCCCGCCGCCGGGTCCTCGTCGAGGACGGCGCGGTGAGCCACGTGCGGTTGAAGGTCGCCAACCTTTGCATCCTGTGACGGGATCCCGATGTTGGAGGTGACGCGTCGTAGATCTACTCGGCTACGGCCAACATGGCACAAATGAAATCCAGAACTTGGAACCGCTGGGATCCAGTTATCGTCCTTGTGTGGACGATCTGGGCGCTGGCATGGTTGCGTGCTGGACTGGACAGTTCCCCTTATCAAATCGAGGGCCAATTGGTTGCTCTTCTTGTTCTGGAGGTTTCGGGATTTCCCATCGGTCTCATCGTTCCGTTAGCTATCGGTGGGGTTCTGGCCGCGCTGCGTGTTCCCGAGCCGACTGCTCTCGGAGACAACGGACGCTTTGTCATCGTTTGGGCCGTCGCTGCCATTGCAGGCCTCGTGCAGTGGCTGTCATGGCCACGTATCTGGCGTGGTGCATTTCCGAGGAAATCGGGCCGTAGATTAAAAAATGACAAGACGTTTGGCGATCACCCTGCCGTAGAGGGAAATACGAGATCGCGCTCCAGCTGAGGTTTCCCTCTCAGGTTCCAAGCAAAACGACAACGGCCCCGCGACGCAGCGTCGCGGGGCCGTTTGTCATTGGCGAAGCTTCGCCCCGGTCAGTGCTTCAGCGCCGCAAGCGCCGCATCGTAGTTCGGCTCGTGCGCGATGTCGTCGACCAGTTCGCTGTAGGTGACCTTGTCGTGCTCGTCGACGACGAAGACGGCGCGCGCCGTGGCGCCCATCAGGGGGCCGTCGGCGATCGCGACGCCCCAGCGCTTGCCGAAGTCGCGGTCGCGGATGTCGCTGCCGGACTTTACGCGGTCGAGCCCTTCGGTCGTGCAGAAGCGCTTGGCGGCAAACGGCGTGTCGACGCTGGCGACGACGACGACGACGTTCTCACCGAGCGACGACGCCTGCTCGTTGAATTTGCGCGTCTCGATCTGGCACACCGGCGTATCCAGGCTCGGCAGCGTCACGATGACTTTTTTCTTTCCGGCAAGGCTCTGTTTCGTGATCGGCGCCATGTCGGAGCCGGTCAGGTTGAAGTCGGGCGCGGTGTCGCCGACTTTCGGCAGGTTTCCGGCCAGGGTGACGGGGTTTCCGCGAAGGGTGGTTTTCGACATATCGGCTCCTCTCCTCTGGGGCTCGTGAGGGTGGCAAGCGGGGTGTTTCGACTGCGGCGCCAGTTAGCGGGGGCGGGGCGAGAGCGCAACGCACCCGATTCATTCCATGCCTGTCGTCGCCGGCGCCGCCCGGCCTGGCCGTTCCTCTTGCGGAAATCTTCGCCGATCTCGAGGCGGCGCGCTGAAGAGCCGCGCCCATCGGACGACGTCGGCGGCTTCTCTCATCCAGATCGCGAACGGAAAGCGACGCGAGGGCGCCGCTAGTCGCGCTGCTGGCGCCTCCACCTCTCGACGGTCTGCTCGACGAACCCCTGCGGAGTGGTTTCCTGCCTCCACGCGGCGGCGAACTTGGCCGAGCCGCTGCGGGGCCGGAACTCTTCGGCAAGATTGTCCATCGTCAGGCGCACGGGCACGTTGACGCCTTCGCCGACGACGATCGCTTCCTGGGTTCGAAGCGCCGGAAGAGCATTGATGAGGCCGCCCGAGCTGTCGGGCAGCGTCTTGGCGACGAACTCCTGGTCGGGGAAATTGCTCATGCGAAGCGCGAACAGCGTGTTGCACTGCGACAGCACTTCCGGCGAGATTTCCGACGGCCGCTGCGTGATCAGGCACAGCGCGACGCCGTACTTGCGCCCTTCCTTGGCGATTCGCGCGAGCGCCTTGCGCGCCGACGGAAACGCGGCCTCGCCCTTCGGCACGTAGCGGTGCGCTTCCTCGCAGACGAGCAACACCGGCACGGCCTTGTTGCGCTCGGACCACAGCGTGAAGTCGAAGATCATGCGGCTGATCATCGAGACCAGGACCTCGACGATCTCGGAAGGAACTCCCGAGAGATCGACGAGCGTGATCGGCTTTCCTCCGACCGGAATGCGCAGCAGTCGGCCGATGATCTTGGCCATGTTGTCGGAGATGAACATGCCCGAGAACATGAAGCTGTAGCGAGAGTCGGCCGTCAGCGTCTCGATGCGGTCCTTGATGCGCATGTACGGCGCGCTGGTCTCGGGTTTGTCGAGGCGTCCCATCTGGCGATCGAGGTACTGCAGCAGCGTCGCCATGCGGTACGGCACCGGTGTGTCCACGGTGATGTAGCTCGTGTCGCGGCCTTCGCCGACGTAGCGCCGCTTGGCCTCGAGGATGCCGCCCTTGAGAATGCCGACCTCGGTCTCCTGCTGCATGCCGTCGCGACCGACCAGCAGCTCGACGGTCTCCTCGAAATTGAGCAGCCAGTACGGCAGTTCCATGTTCTGCGGCGAGACGATCTCGGCCCTCTCGCCGAAGGCCTGGCGATATTCGTTGTGCGGATCGAGCAGCACGACGTGGCCGCTGGTGTTCTGGTCGAGGATCGCGCGCAGCAGCAGCGCTGCCGTGCACGACTTGCCGGACCCCGACGTGCCGAGCACCGCGAAGTGTTTGCCGACGAGGTGGTCGGTGGTGACGAACGCCGGCAGCGTGCGATCCTGGTGAATGGCGCCGACGCGGACGTTGGAGGCGGCCGGCCTTGCGTAGACGCGCTCGAGGTCCGCGCGCGTCGCGGTAAAGACCTCGGAGCCGAGGCCCGGGTAGACGGAGACGCCGCGCTGGAAGCCGCCTTCGGTTCCCGTGGCGACGTCCTTCATCGCTTCGCCGAGAAGATCCAGTTCGAAGAAGTGCTTCTCGTCGGCCACCGGCGGGAAGGACGGATTTTCGGTGCGCAGGCTGGAAATCATGCCGAAGACGGTCGAGTGCCCCGTCTCGATGCGGGCGATGGCGCCGACCTGCACCGCCGAGCGTGCGACGCCCATGCTGTTGCCGTCGCTCGACGTGTAGACGAGCAGCGCAGAAACGCGGGATCCCGCCACCGAAATGACGTGACCGATCTTGGTCGAACTTTCGCTCACGAGTCTCCTCTCCCTTGGGCCTTGCGGCCGACCCCCCGTCGCCCGACGGCAGCGCTGCCCGCAAGGCTCCTCCCTTGCCTCGCTGGATTTCCCGATCGCGCTTCGCGCTACGCGGCCCCGCTCAGAATGCCGGTGCGACGGTGCTTTGTTTAGCCCAGATCGCCTTGGCCTGCATCTCCATTCGCTCGGAAGCGTCGATCTCGTCTTTCAGCAGATATGCAAACGAAATCGTCCGAAGGGCCCACGCATAGTCCGGCGAAGTGTCGCCTCGGGCAGCAATGATCGCGTCGAGGTAATTGCCGGCCGCTGCTTCGGCATTGTCGACGTCGTTCATCTCCCGGTAGGTTTTGGCCAGCGACAGCAAGGTATCCAGACGCAACGAGTCGTAGGCATCGAGCGTGGCCGAGGCCACCTCGGTAGCCGTGTGTCCGAGAGTCACGGCCTCCGGGAACCGCTTGGACGAACGAAGCAGCTCGACCAGGCTCTCGAGGGCGGCCAGGTAGTCCTGGCAGCGATAGCGTCGCTCGGAAAGAGGAAGCGTCGGCCATGCCGCGGTGTAGGCGTCGACGACACCGCGAAGCTCACGCTCGGCAGCATCGCTTTCGCGCTTCTTCAGCGCGACGAAGGCCACCGCGTGGCGTGCGGCCGCGATGTCGAGCGCGTCTCCTCCGCGGGCTTCGAGCGCATCGAGCGCGCTCTGCGCCGAAGCTCCCGCTTCGGTGTCGCCGGCCCACAGCTGCTGTTCATAGGCAGCTGCGTCGGCCGCCGATTCGGGCTTGCCGAGCTTGAACAGCAGCTCGGGCTGATCCTCGAGACCGCACGGTGCCGCGAACACGAGATGACCGGCACGAGGACGCAGGAACTCGGGGTCGAAAGGGCTCGGCTGCCCCGATACCAGCGCGTTCGTATAGTCGGTGAAAGCCTGGTCGCGAGAGTTCTTCCAGACGTCGAGGCCGCGAGCGTAAAGAGGACCGGCAAGGTCGTATTTGCCCTGGCGCGCGTAGAAGCGGGCCGCATCGCAGAACGCGACCGAAAGGCGGATGTCGAACGAACCGAAGCGCGACTGGATGTCGGCAATTTCGGCGAGCACGAGAGGTTCCGCCTTCCCGTACTGGCCGCGCGCGACGAGGATTCGAACGAGCCCCTGGCGCTCGATCTCGCAGTCTCCGTGCGCGGCAAGATCGGGGTCTTCGAGGCACAGGCGGCGCGCCTCCTCCAGATGCTGCCTGGCGCTGTCGTCGCGGCCGGCGTTTTCGTAGAGCTCGGCCATGTGGACGTGAATCATCCGTTGCGTCAGCTGGCGCGGGGCGGCTTCGTTCTTCGTCTTCGACGATTGCTGCACGACGTCGGCGGCCGACGATGTCGCGGGCACCAAGGCCATTGTTCCGAGCGCGTCGGATTCGGCTTCGGGATAGCGCTGCTGGCGGATGCGCAGCTCGGCCCGCAGCAGCAGCAGCTCGGGCGTCTGCGGAGTCTGGTGGATCACGTTGCGCGAGGGATCGTCGGGCGGCTTGGTGCCGGGCGGCGGCGCCAGCGCCTTCTTCAGCAGCTCTTCGGCGCTGTCCAGGTTTCCGGCGCCAAGGGCCGAGCGCACCATCTCGACGCCCGCGGCGCCGACCGGCTCTGCTTTGGCGTCGTCGCCGTGCGAGGTGGAGGCAGGGTTGCCGCGCATCTGGCCGAGCGCGGCGCAGCCGCCAAACGCTGCCAGGGCAACCAGCGCCAGCGCAGCGCCGGTGCATCGCCGCATCGGGCCGGTCGTGCTGCGGCTGTCCGCAGGTGGTTTCCTCGAGCCTTTCACGGTTTGCGCGATCGCCCCGGGCCCACCCGTGTGCGTCCGGGCAGTTTGGACCGGACAAAGCCGCGTTCGCAACGTGAACCGTGACGAGGTGCGGCGGACGCGGCGGGTACCTGCGCGCAGCAGGCGTGGCGTTGCAAGCGCTGCTTCGCTAGTTGGCAGGCATGCAGGAGGGCCTGGCCGGTGCGGGCGCGGCCACTGGCGCGCCCCGGCACATACTCATCGTGCGGCTCGGCGCGATCGGCGACTGCCTTCGCGTGCTGCCTTCCGTGGCGCTCCTTCGCCGGGCCTTCCCGGCGGCTGAGATAGGGTGGGTCGTTAGCGATACCGCGGCTCCGGTCCTCGAGGGGAACCCGCTTCTCGACCGGGTCCACATCGTCCGTCGCCGTGCGCTCAAGGCCGGCGCCTGGTCCGCGTGGAAAGAACTTCGCCGCGCGGGCGGCGAGCTTGCCGCTTCCGGCTACGACGTCGCGATCGACTTCCATACGCGCCTGAGAAGCGGCTATCTCGTCCGGGCCAGCGCCGCGCCGCTGAGGATCGGGCTCGGGCTGCGCTCCGGGACGGAAGCGAACTTCCTCTTTACCAATTGCCACGTAAGCCTCGACGATAAATACGAAAATCGTGTCGTTCGATTCATGAGGCTGCTGCATCCTCTCGGTATCGAGCCCGACCTCGCCCCGCCGCTGGCAAACCTCGGTCTCTGGATCCCGCCTGAGATAGCGGAGGCGGCCTCGGCGACTTTTGACGAGGCAGGCCGCCCGGTCGTTGCAGTCTTTCCCGGCACCAGCGATCACCGCGCCGGCGACCGCTGGCCCGCGGAGCGCTGGCAGCAGGTGGTTGCCGCTCTCGGCGAGCAGGGAGTCGGGTGCATGGTGCTGTGGGGGCCCGGCGAGATGGACATCGCCGCGGCAGTTGCTGCCGCTTCGCCGCGGGCCGTGCTGGCTCCGCCGACGAGCCTGGTCGAGATGATGGCACTCGTCGGCCGCTTCGGTCTCTACTTGGGCGCCAATACGGCGGCGCTGCACATGGCCTGGATGCAGCAGGTCCCGGCCGTCGTCCTGGCCGGGGGCAGGCCGTGGAGGACTGACCGGCCGCTTTCACCGGCGCGGTCGGTGATGCTGAGCGCCGGCGGCGTCGAGCCCTCGCGAAAGCTGAGGGGCAGTGCGGCGCGGGCCGCGGTCGAAGGCATCCGGGTCGAGGAAGTGCTCGCCGCAGCACGCACCCTGCTGGCCGGCTGAGCGTGTGCTGCGTCACGCGCCTGCCGCAGCAGACCGTGCGCTGGTCCGCCCGCCTTGCCTGAACTAGGTTCCGGCCCCGCGATGGACCGTTCCCCCGACGAAATCGTCGCGCTCCACGACCGCCTGCTGCTGCGCTGGGAGGATGCCGAGAAGGACAGCGCGCAGGCCGGCGCCGACCTTGCCGCGATGATCCTGCCACCGGTCTTGTCGGACGAAGCACTGCTCGAAGAACGGATCGAAGTCGCGCATTTTGCGAACTTCGTGATCTGGCGCCTCGAGGACGAGGCCCGCCTTCGCGAGATCCCCGACAGCCGCGTCGCTGCGCTCAAGCGCGCGATCGATCCGTGGAACCAGCGTCGCAACGACCTGATGGAAGCGATCGACGTGGTCTATCTCGCGCAGTTCTCGAACGTCGATGTCGCGGGCGCGCGTCTTCATTCGGAAAGCGCCGGCATGATCATCGATCGCCTGAGCATCCTTGCGCTGAAGATCCACAACCTCGAGAAGGTCGCCATCGATGCGGCCGCGGACGATGACATCGCGACGGTCGAGGAGAGCCGCCACCGCCGCGAGCTGCTGAGCCAGCAGCGCGCCGACCTCGGCGCCTGCCTGGCGGCGCTGCTCGACGATTTTGCGGCGGGACGCAGCTGCTTTCGCTGCTGGCGCCAGCTCAAGGCTTACAACGACGAGAGGCTGAACCGCGCGCTGCGGGCGGAGACCCGCGCGAAGGCTGCCCAGCCGGCGCAGGGGCAGCGCGGCTGACGCCACGTGATCCGGCGCGTGAACCACCGTGTGAACCGCAGCGCGACTACAGCGCAACTACAGAAGGAGAAGACCATGAAAACCGATGCCAGGACCATCGAAGTCGATGCGAACGGCATCCGCTTCGTCGCCTTCGAGCTGGGCAGCGGTCCGCTGCTGCTGTGCCTGCACGGTTTCCCCGACGACGCGACGACGTGGCGCCGCCAGATGGCGCCGTTCGCCGACGCGGGCTATCGCGTCGTCGCGCCGTACATGCGCGGGTATGCGCCGACGTCGGCGGCGCCCGGCGGCATCTACCAGACCGCCGCGCTCGGGCGCGACGCCGCGGCGCTGGTCGAGGCCCTGTCGCCGGACCAGCAGGCCGTCGTGTTCGGTCACGACTGGGGCGCACTGGCGGCGTACGGTGCTGCGCTGTTCGCGCCGTCACGCATCCGCAAACTGGTTGCCGCCGCCGTCGCTTACGGCCCGCGCCTGACCACTGCGTTCGCGACGAACTACGCGCAGCAGAAGCGGTCCTGGTACATGTTCTTCTTCCAGACCCTGATGGCCGAAATGGCCGTTTCCCACGACGACCTTCGCTTCATCCGCAACCTGTGGAGCGACTGGTCGCCGGCGTGGAAGTACACCGACGCAGACATCGCGCCGGTTCTGCAAACGCTAGCCCGGCCCGGGGTGCTCGAAGCGGCCCTCGGCTATTACCGCTGCCTGTTCGACCCTTCGCGCCAGGACCCCGCGCTCATGGCCGACCAGATGCGGCTCGGCATGGAGCCGATCACGGTGCCGACGCTGTACCTGCACGGCTCCAACGACGGCTGCATGGGACTGGAGCTTTGCGAAGGAATGGAGGAGGCGTTCCCCGGCGGCCTCGAAAAGACTGTGATCGACGGTGCCGGACACTTCATGCACTGTGAGAAGCCCGAGCAGGTAAATGCGCGAGTTCTAGAGTTTATCGGATTGGCGGACTGAGGGCGGAGTGAAGTTGGGGTCAGGCACCAGCACGCTGGTGCCTGACCCCAATTTCGGCGAGTCGGTCGGGGCCCGCGGTGCGGGGTTCGACGATGGCGCGGGTTGTACCACCACCCGGGCGAGGGCCGCCAACACAAAACGACGGCGACGAAAGATTGTCGCAGCAGCTTCGACAGGAGAATCCCACGACATGTCATCGACGGCAGCAACGGCGCGCAGCGACGGGCGGGGAGACCGCGAGCTCAGGCTTCTTACGATCGAGCCCGGGTTCATCGAGCACGCCGAAGGATCGGTACTGATCGGCATGGGCCGGACCCGGGTCGTCTGCACCGCCAGTGTCGAGGAAGGGGTTCCCGGCTTCCTTCGCGGCCGCGGGACCGGCTGGGTCACGGCCGAGTACGGGATGCTCCCGCGCTCGACCCATACGCGCAACGACCGCGAAGCCGCCCGCGGCAAGGTTGGCGGCCGCACGATGGAGATCCAGCGCCTGATCGGCCGCAGCATCCGCGCTTCGGTCGACATGGCCGCGCTCGGCGAGCGCACGATCCAGATCGACTGCGACGTCCTGCAGGCCGACGGCGGCACGCGGACCGCGTCGATTACCGGCGCGTGGGTGGCCGTGGGCCTGGCCTGCCGCCGCCTCGAAAAGCAGGGGCTGCTGCTGCTCGGAAACCCGATGGTCAAGGCGGTAGCGGCCGTCAGCGTCGGCATCGTCGGCGGCCGCGCCCTGCTCGACCTCGCGTACGACGAGGACTCGCGCGCGGACGTCGACATGAACGTCGTGATGACCGGCGACGGCGAGTTCGTCGAGGTCCAGGGCACCGGCGAGGGCGGCACGTTCCGCCGCGACCAGCTCGACGAGCTGACCGACCTGGCATGGACCGGCATCCGTGAGCTCTTGGCTGCCCAGCGCAAGGTCCTGGATCACGCCGGCTGAGCGCAGAAGGGTGGGAGAACCGCGCGCGCAGCGGCCGGCTTCGGCCCGCGCCCGAACGGGCGATGCGGCCTCAGGCCGGAAAATCCTTGGCGGACAACGAGGACTGTCATAACCTTCGGCGTTCCCGCGATTCCCTCGCCCTTCGCGATGTCAGGCGCTGCCGAAAACAGACTACGTACTTCGCACGCGAGCGCGCTCGAGCGGCGCGCCCACGACCTCGCGGCGCTGCACGAGGCCTTGCGCGACCTGTCGCTGCTCACCGATGTCCCGACGCTCCTGCAAACGTTGCTCGAGCGTGTCGTCGCGCTCCTCGAGAGCTCGTCCGCCTCCGTGTTTCTCCATGACGAGGCGTCCCGCGAGATGGTCGTCGCTGCGACGCGGCACGGAAGCCTGACGGCCGGTACGCGCTTCGCGCTTCATCACGGCCTGACCGGCCGCGTTGCGGCCACCGGCCGCCCGCTCCTCGTCGATGATTACCAGACATGGGAGCACCGGCTGCCGGAACTCGCGTCCCACGGCGTGCACGCGGTTCTGCTCGTGCCGATGACGACCGGAGGCCGCCTCGTCGGCGCGCTCGGCGTCGGGGAATACACGACCGGGCGCAAGTACGACCAGGACGATGCGCACCTGCTCTCGCTGTTCGCGGCGCACGCGGCCGCCAGCCTGCGAAGCGTGCAACTGCTGGAGGCGACGCTTCGCCACGCCGGCGAGCTCGAGCGCGACAACGAGCGAAGGCGAGTTGCCGAGGAGGCGCTGCGTCACAGCGAAGAGCGCTACCGCTCACTGGTCGAGGACATGAACGACGTCATCTACACGTTCGACGAGACCGGGCGCTTTACGTACATCAGCCCCGTCGTCGAGCAGATGACAGGCCACAAGCCCGAGGAGCTTTTCGGCCGCTCCTTTACCGATTTCGTGCACCCGGACGACCGTCCGTTCCTGATCGCGTCGCTGTCGCGAGTCCTCGAGCGGCGGCGAGAGCCGATCGAATTTCGAATCTTTGCCAGGGACGGCCAGCTTCGCTGGTGTCGCAGCAGCAGCCGTCGCCATGTCGTCGGCGGTGTCGCGGTCGGGATCACCGGCTGCCTGACCGACGTCACCGAGGTGCGCAGCGCCCACGACGAGATCCGCCGTCTCAACGAGGCCCTCGAGCAGCGCGTGCACGAGAGGACGGCCGAGCTGGCCGCGGCGAACAAGGAGCTCGAAGCGTTCGGTTACTCGGTCTCGCACGACCTTCGCGGCCCGTTGCGGGTGATCGAGGGCTTCAGCCAGCTGCTCACCGACGAATTCGGCGACCTGCTCGGCGAGAAAGGCGTCCAGTACCTGGAAAGCGTGCGCGGAAGCACCAGGCGCATGGCCCAGCTCATCCAGGACCTGCTCAATCTTTCGCGGGTCACCCGCAATGCGATCGAGAGGCGCCCGGTGGATCTTGCGTCCATCGCGACGTCGATCGTCGGGGAGCTGCGGCGCGCCGAACCGGCGCGTGACGTCGACTTCGAGATCACGCAGGATCTCGGTGCAAGCGGCGATCCGTCGATGCTGAGGATGGTCGTCGAGAATCTCCTCGGCAATTCGTGGAAGTACACGAGCCGTCACCCGTCGGCACGCATCGAGTTCGGCTCGCGTCGCGAGCGCGGGGAAGTCGTCTTTTTCGTGCAGGACGACGGCGCCGGCTTCGACATGAAGTACGCCGACAAGCTGTTCCTTCCGTTCCAGCGCCTGCACCTTCCCGGCGAATTCGACGGCACCGGCGTCGGCCTGGCCATCGTCGATCGCATCGTGCGACGCCACGGCGGCCGCGTCTGGGCTGACGGCCAGGTCGAAGCCGGGGCGACGATCTTCTTCACGCTCGCTCCGGCGCGCGATCCGGAGGCTACGGCCGCCGGCTGACCCGCCGTTTCGGTCCTTCGCCTCCGCCTTCGCCAGCCTGCAACCCCATGAAGTCGCTCGTCCTCGTCACGACCAACAAGGGAAAGCTGCGCGATTTCCGCTACCTCTTCGAGGGCTCGGGAATCGCGATCGAGCTGCCGTCGGACCACGGCGTCGCGCTCGACGTCGACGAGACCGGCGAGACGTTCGCCGACAACGCGCTGCTCAAGGCGCGCGCCTTCGCGGCAGCGCTGCCGCGATGCAACGTCCTGGCGGACGATTCGGGGCTGGTGGTCGATGCGCTCGGTGGCGAGCCGGGCGTTCGCTCGGCGCGCTTTGCCGGCGAGGCCTGCGACGACCATGCGAACAACCTGCTGGTGATCCGTCGCATGCAGGGCGTGCGCCAGCGCGCAGCCGCGTTCGTCGCAGTGCTGGCACTGGTTCGAGCCGATGGGACCGAGCTGGTGGTCGAGGGTCGCTGCGAAGGGACGATCGCGGACGCGGAGCGCGGAACGAACGGCTTCGGCTACGACGCGATCTTCTTCCGCGACGACCTCGGCTGCACGTTCGGCGAGGCCGCTCCTGCCGAGAAGAACGCGCGCAGCCACCGGGCGGCGGCCGTTCGGGTGCTACTGGCCGGGATTCAGGCCGGTGCTTCTTCGTGAGGCCGGGGCTTGTTCAGGAACAACCAGTAGAAGCCGATGATGCGGGCCGCCTCGTGGAACTGCTCGAAGTCCACCGGCTTTACGATGTAGCTGTTGACGCCGAGGTTGTAACACTCGATGGCATCGCGATCGAGGCTCGAGGAGGTGAGCATCACCACCGGCAGCTCGTGGGTGCGCGGATCGGTGCGGATGCGCCGCAACACTTCGATGCCGTCGACGAACGGCATCTTGACGTCGAGCAGCACGACTTTCGGCAGGTCGGCCATGGTGCGATGGCCGTAGCGTCCGGTGCAGAACAGGTATTCGAGCGCTTCCTGGCCGTCGCGCACGACCTGGATGCTGTTGACGATGCGGTGCTTGCGGAACGCGCGGATCGTCAGCTCGATGTCGTTCTCGTTGTCATCCGCCAGCAGGATATCCACTGCGCTGGTTGCGTCGACGATCATGCCGTCCCCTCCCGCTGCTCGATGATGAAGTAGAACGTCGCGCCCTTGCCGGGCTCGGCTTCCGCCCAGACCCGGCCCCCGTGGGCGGCGACGATGCGTGCGACGTTCGCGAGGCCGAGCCCCGTGCCTTCGAAGTCGCCCGGCGCGTGAAGCCTCTGGAAAATCCCGAAGAGGCGCCTCGTGTTGGACATGTCGAAGCCGACGCCGTTGTCGCGCACGAAGTATGCCGTGTCGCCCGTCGCTTCGATGCGGCTGCCGACCTCGATGTGCGCTTTTTCGCTGCGCCGTGTGAATTTGACGGCGTTGGCGAGCAGGTTGAGGAACACCTGCTTGAGCGACGCGCGGTCGGCGCGGCAGCTCGGCAGGTCACCGACATGGAAGGTGATTTCGCGATCCGCGCATTCCTGGCCGAGCGAGTCCACGCATTCGCGCACCACCTTGATCGGATCGACCTGCGCCTTGTTCGGCGCCTGGCGATCGACGGCCGAGAACTGCAGCAGCGCATCGATGAACGCGCCCATGTCCTGCGCGTTCTTGCGCACGATCCCGATCACGCGTCGCCCTTCCGATCCAACGGTTTCCGCGTAGTCCTCCTCGAAGACACGCGCGAAGCCCGCAATCGCGCGCAGCGGGGTGCGAAGGTCGTGCGCCACCGACGATGCGTAGTTCTCGAGGTCGTGGTTGGCAGCGACCAGCGCGGCCGTGCGGTCGCGCACACGCTGTTCCAGCTCGTCGTTCATCGCCTGGATGCTGCGCTCGACGGCCTTGAGGTGGCTCACATCGTGGTGGACGACGGAGATCGCGTGGATGCGACCGCTCTCGTCGCGGATCGGCGACATCGTGGTCGTGATGTCGACGAGGCTGCCGTCGGCCCGGCGGCCCACCGCCTCCCCGCGAAGAAGCGGCGCATCGCGCTCGAGGATTTCGAGCGCGGCCGCGATGGCGCCGTGGTCCGGCGCCGGATCCAGGCGCTCGAGCGGCATGCCGATCGCGTCGGCTGCCGGGTAGCCGTACATCAGCTCGGCACCGCCGTTCCACGTGACGATGCGGCCCTCGAGATTGACCGAAAGAATCGCATCGCCCGACGATTCGACCACCGAGGCCAGGCGCCGGGTCGCTTCGAGCGCGTGTTCGAATTCGGTCACGTCGCGGCCGACGATGATGGAGCCGATGATGCGGCCTTCGCTGTTGCGCAAAGGCCTGCCCGTCACGCGGATCCAGATGCCCTCTGGCGCCAGGTTGTGCCGCGCGATCAGCATCACGTTGTCCGAATTCTCGCCGGCGAGCGCACGGATGAGCGGCAGGTCTTCGGTAGGGAACGGCGTCGCGCCGTCGGGAAGGAAGAAACCGTACTCGGGAGCGCGAGAGTTGACCGAAGCATCGGCCTTCGACACGCCGAACAGCCTCACGGCTGCGTCGTTGGCCAGAAGCACCTCGCCATCGGTCGCCATCGCGATCACGGCATCGCCCATGCTCTTGACGATCGACTCGAGAAGCGCGGATTGCCGCGCCAGCTCTTCCTTGGATTCGCTGAGCGCAGCCGTGCGCTCGAGCACGTGGCCCTCCAGCTCGGAGGCGAAGCGCTGCAACGCGTATTCGGAATCCTTGCGCTCGGTGACGTCCACCCAGGAGCCGGTGTAGCCGCTCAGTTCGTGGGTCGGCGTGAAACGGGGCATGCCGGTGCTCAGCAGCCAGCGCCAAGTTCCGTCGCTGTGACGCACGCGGAACTCGGACGAGAACGGGCGCTTCAGGCGGATCGCCGCGCGGATCTGCCTCTCGAGCGTCTCGATGTCGTCTCGATGCGTGAACCTCTGCCAGCCCGCCGTCAGCACGGTCTCCAGCGGTGCATCGAGGAATGCGAGCGCGGCCGGGTTCGCGTGCGAGCAGTTGCCGGCGGCATCCGACATCCATGTCATCAGCGGAGAGCTGTCGGCCATCTCGCGCAGCGCTTCCTCGCCGCGGCGGTGAAGGATTTCCATGCGCGCCCCGGCGCGCGCCACCCACAGGACCGAGCCGCTCAGGGTGGCCGCGAGGGCGCACACGAAGCTCGGCACGGCGGCGTCGAGGTCGAGCTCGCCCACCTTGCGAGCGTAAATGAACAGGCCGCCGAGAAGCATCGGCAGGCCGAGTGCGGGAACTATCAGGCGCCGCGCCGCACGGCTTGCGGCCGTGCTTCCGGCGAGCAGGCCGATCGTTCCGCGCTTCGGGTTCGTGCACAGGATGCCGATGGCCAGCAACGCGATCCCGGCTGACCCCGCCAACGAAGGGCTCGACGACAGCAGCGGCGAGCTGAGTGAATCGACCCGGTAGACGAAGCCGAGCACCGGCACGAGCGCGACGAACATGACCGTGATCGTCACCGACTGTGCGACGCTGACCAGCCTCGGAGAACGTCCGATGATCAGCGCGAGGGCGAGCAACGCATAGCCTGCCGCCGCGATCGGGGTCGTGAACACTCCGCGCGCAATCGTTTCGCGAATGTCGCTCGACTCGAGGCTCGAGTGCACGATCAGGCTGCGAACGAAGGCCTCGGCGCCGGCGAGGCGATCGTCGAGCGACAGCACGGCAATTGCGACGGCCAGCGCGGCCAGCACGGAGGAGAGGCGAGGCCACCCGGAGTAGAAGTAAAGGGCGCTGCCGAGGAACCCGAGGCACATCGCGCTCAGCGGCCGGATGGCAGGAAAGCCGCTGATCAGGTGACGCAGCACCGGCACGTCCCACGACCAGCCGGCAACCCCGGCGACGCCGAGCGCGAACGTCAGGCCGCCGAACAGGCTCGACAACGATGCGAGGATGCGGACGGCCTCCGGCGTCAGGCCGTCGGCGGCGAAAAGTCCGAGGGGGCTCGAGCGCTGCGTCATGAGGGAACCTCCGACTTTCTGCCGCGTCCCGCGCCGAAGCAAGAACCTGAGCGCGCAGCCCCGTTTTCCCATACGCGGCTGCACGTCCTAGTCTGCAGCCCGCTTCCCACTCCCGGCCGCCCAGGACCAGCCATGATCCCGTTCTCCCCTCCGCGCATCGACCAGAAGATCATCGACGAAGTCGTCGAAGCCTTGAAATCCGGCTGGATTACGACCGGTCCGAGGACCAAGCGGTTCGAGAAGAACCTGGCCGCTTACTGCGGGGCGCCCGCCGTGCTGTGCCTGAACTCGGCCACCGCGGGCATGGAAATCATGCTGCGCTGGTTCGGGGTCGGGCCCGGCGACGAGGTGATCGTGCCGGTCTACACGTACGCGGCCACCGCCAACGTCGTCGTGCACTGCGGCGCGACGCCGGTGATGGTCGACGTCGACGCCGAGGACTTCAACATCTCGGTCGCTGCAGTTTCAGCGGCGATCACGCCGAGGACCAAGGTCGTGATGCCGGTCGACATCGGCGGCTGGCCTTGCGACTACGATGCGCTCAACCAGCTCGTCCGCGATCGTGCCTCCGAGTTCCAGCCGGCAACGCCGGAGCAAAAGGCGCTCGGACGCATTCTCGTGCTGGCCGATTCGGCGCACTCGGTGGGCGCGCGCTACAAGGGCCGTCGCACCGGGGCCCTGTGCGACGTTACCGTATTCTCGTTCCACGCCGTCAAGAACCTGACGACCGCCGAAGGCGGCGCGGTGGCATTGAATCTTCCGACGCCGTTTTCGAACGAGGAGCTCTACGCCAAGCTGTGCGTGAAGACGCTGCACGGCCAGAACAAGGATGCGCTGGCCAAGTCGCAAAAGGGCAACTGGAAGTACGACATCGTCGAGGCCGGCTTCAAGTGCAACATGACCGACATCGTCGCGGCGATCGGCCTGGTCGAGCTCGAGCGCTACGACGCCGATACGCTCGTGCGGCGCCGGCACATCATGGAGGCCTACGCAGAAAAGCTTCGGCCGCATGCGTGGGCCGAGATTCCAGTGTTCGACCGCGACGGCCGAACGTCGTCGTGCCATCTGTTTCCGCTTCGCGTGCGCGGGATCGACGAGAGCCAGCGCGATGCGATCATCCAGAAGATCTTCGACCGCGACGTTTCGGTCAACGTGCATTTCCAGCCGCTGGCGCGCATGAGCTTCTACCGTTCGCTCGGCTACGACATGGCCGACTACCCGGTCGCTTACGACAATTTTGCGCGCGAGATTTCGCTTCCGGTGTTCTACGACCTGACGGACGCGCAGATCGGCGAGGTCGTCGACGCCGTCGTTGCCTCTGTCGAAGAAGTGATCGCGAAAAGCTGATCGTTTCGCAGTTTTTTTGTCGCGATTTTTGCCGCGAGCGGAATCGTGGGGGCGGCTAAGTGCCGCGACGAAGCGGCAGCGTGATCTCGAACGTCGATCCTTCCCCCAGCCAGCCGTGAGCGTCGACGTCGCCGCCGTGGCGCCTGACGATGCGCGCAACCGTGGCCAGCCCGACTCCCGTTCCCGGAAAACGGGAATCGCCGTGAATACGCTCGAACGGATGGAAGAGTTTGGGCCGGAAACGCGGGTCGAAGCCGATCCCGTCGTCGGTGATGCGGCAGACGATGCCGGCCTTGTTTCGCTCGCCCGCAACCGACACGTGCGCGACCTCGCGCGTGGCGGTGAACTTCCACGCGTTGCGCAGCAGGTTGTCCAGAGCGATGCGCAGCAGTGCGTGATCGCCCTGCACGACGGGCACCGCCTCGACCGAAAGCTCGACGCGGCGATCGGGAAACTCGTTGGCGAGGTCCTCGCCGATAGTGCGGGCCAGCGCGGCCAGGTCCACCGTTTCGTAGCGAAGCGCGCCGCGGCCGACGCGTGCGAGCAGCAGCATGTCGTCGATCATGCCGTCCATGCGGCGGCTGGCCTGGCGGATCTTCGCAAGGTTGGAGCGGGCCGCGTCGTCGAGACGCCCGTCGTCGTCGTCGAGGATCATCTGCGTAAACCCCGCGATCGTCCGCAGCGGGGAACGCAGGTCGTGCGAGACCGTATAGCTGAAGCCCTCGAGCTCGCGATTGGCCATTTCGAGGTCGGCCGTGCGCTCGGCGACGCGGCGCTCGAGCTGGGTCCTCAGCGCGGCCAGCTCGAGGTCGCTGGCCCGCGCTTCGGCCAGCCTTTGCTCCAGGCTGCGGCGCGAGGCGTCGAGGAAGTGCGCGATGTACGTCGTCAGCGCAAGGAGCGTCGCCATCGTGGCGCCGGCATCGAAGCCGATGTGGCGGACGCCGGTAGTGTGGTCGACGATCGTGGATGCGACGAGGAGGCTCAGTCCTGCCGTCGCCGACACGGCTCCCTGAGCCAGCGCGCCCCAGGGAATCAGCACCGAGCTCAGGCTCGTCAGCGCGAGCACGAGCAGGATCATCGGAAACGCGTCGGCGCGAACCACCGAGATCGCCACACCGATTGCGAACTGGACCGCGAGCGCACCGATCGTGATAGAAAGCGTGTTGCGCCGCGAACCCTCGCCGCGCAGCACATGGACGCTGGCAAAGAGCACGCCAAGGCGGATCGCGTTCAGCCCGGCGCGCAACTCGAAGGAAGGACCCTGCGAGAAAAGAAGCGTGATCGCGTAGATCGACTGCGCGATCGCAAGGAACCACAGGCTGTCGCGCGCCCGCTCCCGAAGCGGTGGGAGAAGCAGGCGGTCGACCTCTTCCCGCGCCGGGACGGTCGCCACGGTTTCGACCTCGACGCTCTTCGCGCCGACAAGGGGAATGGCATCTGCTCGCATCGCGAAGCGCGGCGCCGCGGGCCAGGCCTCAGCGTCGCTCGGACGGCATTCGTAGCGCCCTCGGGCCTCCCAGTCGACCACGCGATTGAAACTGTCGCTTCGGCGCGAAATACTGCAATTTCCGGGGTGTGGCGCAGTCTGGTAGCGCACCTGCTTTGGGAGCAGGGTGTCGGAGGTTCAAATCCTCTCACCCCGACCATTTTTCCGCCGCGTCCGTTCCGGGTCGATCGTCCGGATCGGCCGTTTGCGGAAGCGATGACGTCACTTCACGCGCCCGTAGCTCAGTCGGATAGAGCACCGGCCTTCTAAGCCGGTGGTCGCTGGTTCGAATCCAGCCGGGCGCAC
>DASXOZ010000040.1 GCA_036493895.1 Candidatus Binatia bacterium
CGACGCGCTGCTGCACCGCAAGATACTCGAGGATACGCTCCTTCACCTTCTCCAGGCCGTGGTGGTCGGCGTTGAGCACGTCCTCGGCGTACTTGAGGTCCTTGATGATCTTGGTCGGCTTGCGCCACGGAATCGACAGCAGCCAGTCGAGGTAGTTGCGCACCACCGTCGCCTCGGCCGACATCGGGCTCATGGTCCGGAGCTTCTTCAGCTCGCCATGGGCCTTCTCGCGCGCCTCCTTGGAAAGGCGCGTCTTCTTGATGCGCTTCTCCAGCTCGGAGATCTCGTCGCGACCGTCCTCGGTCTCGCCAAGCTCCTTCTGGATCGCCTTCATCTGCTCGTTGAGATAATACTCGCGTTGCGTCTTCTCCATCTGACGCTTCACGCGGTTGCGGATCTTCTTCTCGACCTGGAGGACGCCGATCTCGCCTTCCATCAGGCCGAGGATGCGCTCCAGCCGTTTCGACACCGAGTCGAGCTCAAGCAGCTGCTGCTTGTCGGCAACCTTGAGCGCGAGATGCGCGGAAATGGTGTCGGCGAGCTTGGCCGGCTCCTCGATCTTGTTGATCGAGACCACGACCTCGGGTGGCACCTTCTTGTTGAGCTTCACGTAGTTCTCGAACTCCGAGACCACGGTGCGCGCGGCGGCCTGCAGCTCGGCGGGATCGCCCGACTGCTCTTCCATCTCGACGGCGCGCGCTTCGAAGAATTCAGCCTTGTCGGTATAACCGGCGATGCGCACGCGCTTGCCGCCCTCGACCAGCACCTTCACGGTGTCGTCAGGCAGCTTGAGCAGCTGCAGCACGGTGCCGAGCGTGCCGATGTTGTAAATGTCGTCGGGACCGGGATCGTCCTGGGTCGCGTTCTTCTGGGCGATCAGCAGAATCTGCTTGTCGTCCTTCATGACCTCTTCGAGCGCCTTGACGCTCTTCTCGCGGCCGACGAAGAGCGGCACGATCATGCCCGGAAACACGACGATGTCGCGCAGCGGCAGGACGGGATAGACAGTTCCTTGGGTGGGGGCGTTCATAATGCCTCGCTAACTACACTGTTAGAGCTGTCGCGCGCTGCAGCCGAGGCCCCTTAAGAGGCGACCCGCGGCGTATAGCCACGCTCACTCACCTAAAGAGATTGGCCCGAACGGGTTGCCATTCAAGACCGTGGATCGGAATGCCGGTGGTCCCACCGCCGGCCGTGCAAAAGCTAGGCCGGCGCCGCCGCAATGCCTTCCTTGCGTTCCCCATGCACGTATAGCGGCTGGGCCCGGCCTTCGATGACTTCGCGGTTGATCACCACCTCGTCGACGCCGTCTAGCGACGGCAGGTCGTACATGGTGTCGAGCAGTACGGTCTCCATGATCGACCTCAGGCCGCGGGCGCCGGTCTTGCGCAGGATCGCCTTCTGGGCGACCGCGCGCAGTGCATCGTCGGAGAACTTGAGCTTCACGTTCTCCATGTCGAACAGCCGCTGATACTGCTTCAGCAGGGCGTTCTTCGGCCGCGTCAGGATTTCGATCAGCGCACCCTCGTCGAGGTCCTCGAGCGTCGCGACCACCGGCAGGCGGCCGACGAACTCGGGGATCAGGCCGTAGCGCAGCAGGTCCTCGGGCTCGAGGTCGCGCAGGATCTCGCCCGTGCGCCGGTCTTCCGGCCCCCGCACTTCGGCGCCGAAGCCGATCGACGTGCCCTGGCGGCGCATCGAGATGATCCTGTCGAGGCCCGAGAAAGCGCCGCCGCAGATGAACAGGATGTTGGTCGTGTCGACCTGGAGAAACTCCTGCTGCGGATGCTTGCGGCCGCCCTGCGGCGGGACGCTCGCGACCGTGCCTTCCATGATCTTGAGCAGCGCCTGCTGGACGCCCTCACCCGACACGTCGCGCGTGATCGAGGGGTTGTCCGACTTGCGGCTGATCTTGTCGACTTCGTCGATATAGACGATGCCGCGTTGCGCCCGCTCGACGTTGTAGTCGGCCGACTGGAGCAGCTTCAGGATGATGTTCTCGACGTCCTCGCCGACATAGCCGGCTTCGGTGAGCGTCGT